>DVLY01000099.1 GCA_018715295.1 Candidatus Merdimorpha stercoravium
CTTGCCCGCCACGAACCTTAAAGATCAAACGCGCACGTGTACACCCATTCGAAGTCGTAACGTATATCGTAGAAATAAAACCGCCCCCGCTGCTCGTCCACCAGCAGATGGGTAGCCGCCCGGTCCAACTCGAAGGTCTTGATCGGACGGCCTCTCTTGTCGTACACCTCGACATAGTACGTAGAAGCCGCCTTGTTCTCCTCTCCCGAGCGGTCCCCGCGGCGATAGGACAGCAGGTAGACCCTCTCGTCCGTCCCCTGAGCCTGGAGCAGGCCGTATCCCGTCTCGAATCTTTCCTGCGGCAAAGCCTCTACTTGTTCGCGGGTCAGTTGCTCGCCCACAACCCTTTCCAAGTCGATCTTCCCCGCCTGGCCCACCCGGTAAAAGTACAGGCTGCGCACATCGGGGTAAGCCAGGACAAAACCCTCGGCAAGCAAAGCTACCTTCGGGACATTGTGCAAGTTCGCAACCGCCATCCCGCGCTCGCTGAGCTGCATGCTCGCCTTGCTCAACAAAGCCCGGACCGTATCCACCCCCTGCCCCGAACGGGTATTGACCGTATAATATTCATAACGGACTTCTTCCATGGAAAACAGCATCCTCTGCCCCAACGCGATCGAATCGCCGACCCTCATCATCGGATTGGACACCCTGCCCAACGGGATACGGCGCACGTCATTTGCCTCCGTCTCGTCCAGACGATAAGAAAGCTCCTTCTCCTGGTCGCCCACGCAAAAACGCCCCTGCTGCGACGCATCCCGCATCAAGGAAATACCGGTCAGTTCGTAAGGCCCCTCGCCCTTGAGCCCGAAACAATACAGAAATTCGAACTCCGGCAGGCGGTACACCCAGAACAGGCTGTCGTTCTGCCCACTTGCCAGCACCGCCTTGTCCCCCACCACCGTCCAGGCGCTCGGCTGGAGGATCTCCGCAATGGGAATGCTGTCGCAGGTCAAGGTTTCGATTTGCGCAAAAGCGAAAGGGTTTTCTTCCGAAGATTTCCCGCCCCCGCAGGAAACGGCCAAAACAGCTGCAGCTGCCCAAAACAAGGTTTTCATTGCTTTTGTCGATGAGGGTTTTCTACTCAAAGATAACGGTCGAAGAACTGCCCGATCGCCTCGAAGGGGATCTTCTCCCGGTTGTCGTACAGGTCGGTGTGGCTGGCTCCGGGGACGATGAGCAATTCCTTGTTCTCGCCCTGAAGCCGTTTGAAAGCATCCTGGCTGAAGTAGAGCGAGTGCGCCTTCTGGCCGTGCACCAGCAGCACCGCGCTGCGGATTTCGCCGATGTAGGTCAGGATGGGCATGTTGAGCAGCGAAAGCGGCGAAGTAACATTCCACCCGGCGTTCGAGTTGAGCGAACGCGGGTGATAACCGCGCTCGGTCTTGTAGTACGCGTAATAGTCCTTGACGAACTGCGGAGCATCCTCCGGCAGAGGGTCCACCACCCCTCCGGCCAAAGCATACGTTCCCTCCCGGTAGTCCTCCGTGCGCTGGGCATTGAGCCGGCTGCGCAAAGCGTAACGGGCATCGGGGTTGTCGTCGGCATCGAAATACCCGTTGGCCGTCACGCGGCTCATGTCGTACATCGTCGCGGCGACGGTCGCCTTGATCCGTGTATCGACAGCCGCCGCGTTGAGGGCAAATCCGCCCCAGCCGCAGACCCCGAGGATGCCGATACGCTCCGGATCCACATCGTCCCGGGTGGAGAGGTAGTCCACCGCAGCGCAAAAATCCTCGGTGTTGATGTCGGGCGAGGCCACGTTGCGAGGCGTGCCGCCGCTCTCCCCGGTAAACGAAGGGTCGAAAGCCAGGGTGAGGTAGCCGTACTCTGCCAACTGCTGGGCATAGAGACCCGACACCTGTTCCTTTACCGCACCGAAGGGACCGCACACCGCGATGGCGGGCAGTTTCTTTCCCTGCACATCCTTGGGTATGTACAGGTCGGCGGCCAGGGTGATCCCGTAGCGATTGTGAAACGTAACCTTCGTGTGATTTACCCGATCGCTCTGCGGGAACACCTTGTCCCACTGCTCGGTGAGGTTCAACTTTTCTTCCATGGTATCTTGAATTTCTTCCGGGGTCTGCTGCGCCGAGGAGCATCCGGCCAAGCACGACACGGCGCACAAGGCCATCCCCGATTTTTTGATAAAACTATTCATCTCTGCTCTGTGTTTATTAGTTTTTCTCGGTTTTCCCCCTGTCCTTTTCCGGCAGGCGGTGGAACACAGCGGAACTGCTTCCCCCGAAACGGCAGCCCCCCGAAGCAGGATCCGTTTCCCTTGCCGCTCGTTTTCCCCTCAACGGGCAAACCGTCCCAGGTCGTACCGATACACCCGGGAGGAATCCAACGCCGGACGGATCGCATAGAGCCGTTCGCCCGCCTCATCGACCAGGATTTTGACAGCAGGGCGCTCCAGACGCAAACGGTACAGCCCGTTGCCTTCCCAGTCGAACACTTCCACCCGCGAGGCGAGCAACTCGCCGCGCTCGTTCACCGCATTTTCCAGCAGGTACAGATGGTTTTCACCCCAGGCCACATCCACCGGGCCATCCATCGGCGTGCGCTTTTCCTTCATCCGGGCCACGTCTTTGCGGTCGTAATCCTTCCCCACCGCCCGGACAAAATCCAGACGTCCTTCGGGGGAAAGCGCATAGTATTCCAAACGCTTGTAATGCTTATAGGCCAGCACCAACCGGCCTCGCGAGAAAGCAAAAAACGGATAGTTCACCGCATTGAACCGCTCGTCGAGGATCGTTTTGGAATTGAGGCTCTGCAACGTATCCCAACCCCGGGGATCGAGCAAAGTGATCGAATGCGATTTTTCCAGAAAATTCATCGTCCCCGCCAGCACCAAGGTATCGGCGAGTACTGTCCCATTCACGTAGACGATCTTGGGCGCTCCGGGAAAACGCTCCTCCACCCGGGCCGTATCCTCCCCCAGAAGCACCCGCGAGAGGAAACGCTCCTGCAGGCTGAACACGTACAACACGCTGTCCTGCACTCCGTCCGGAAACAAACCCGCCGCATAAAACAAACTGCCCGGCTCCCGCGGTTCCACCGCAAAGTCGTACAAAGGCGCAAACTCCGGCAAGCGGTACACCGAAAAATTGGTATCGCCCGGCAAGGTGTACACCACCACCTTGTCGCCCTGGCGCATCCACGACGTATAGCCCGAAAAACCCTCTACCGTCAGGCTGTCGGCCGGCAGGTCCGCCGTTTCGAAGCCCTCGGAGTCCCCGCCCCGGCACGCAACAAAACCCACTCCCGCCGCCACAAGCAGCCACATCGCCCAAAACATCCTTTTCATCTCTTTCCTTTTGTATGTTTGCGGTAAAAATAAAAAAACAAGGCGTTCCATGCAAAACGCCTGCCAGGGAATCCCCCCAAAAAAAACTCGCGTCTTATCTTCCCCTCATACCTTCTCTTCCTCCCCCCTGGCCGCGCTCCTTTCTACCGCACCCGGTCGGGATTTTTCCGCACGAAAGCCTCCCAGCCGGAATAACTCTCCGAGACAGCTCCCGCCCGGGAAGAATTGAAAAAATGGCACACCGCGATACCCAACGCGTCGGTCGAATCCAAATGCTTGGGCAAGTCTTTGTAACGGAGCAGTTGGGCCAGCATCCCCGCCACCTGTTCCTTGGAGGCGTTCCCGTTGCCCGTAATGGCCATCTTGACCTTCTTGGGCAGGTATTCCGTGATGGGGATCTGCCGCGCCAGGGCCGCCGACATCGCCACCCCCTGGGCGCGCCCCAGTTTGAGCATCGACTGGACATTTTTGCCGTAGAAAGGCGCTTCGAGGGCAATCTCGTCCGGGAGATACGTATCGATGAGCCGCGTAGTAGCCTCGAAGATGCGTTTGAGTTTGAGAAACGGATCGCCCAGACGGCGCAGGTCCAATTCGTCCATCGCCACGAAACTCATCGTGCGTCCCGTAACCCGGATCACCCCGAATCCCATGATGTTCGTCCCGGGGTCGATCCCCATGATGATCCTTTCCTTGGCCTGTCCCATCTCTTCCCCTCGTTTGATTGCTTGCGACGAAAACAAAATTACGTATTTTTTGCTTACTTTTGAGGCACCCATTGCCGCGCAAATGGCACGCAATGGGCTGTGCAAAACCGACGCCATGAAACAATACCTCGACCTGCTGCAACACATCCTGGACCACGGCACGGACAAGTCCGACCGCACCGGCACCGGCACCCGTTCCGTTTTCGGCTACCAAATGCGCTTCGACCTCTCGGAAGGCTTCCCACTGGTAACTACCAAGAAGCTACACCTCAAATCCATCATTTATGAGCTTCTATGGTTCCTGCGGGGGGAGACCAACATCGGCTACCTGCACGAGCACAACGTACGCATCTGGGACGAATGGGCCGACCCGGACGGCAACCTCGGCCCGGTGTACGGCGCGCAATGGCGGCACTGGGTAGCCCCCGACGGACGGATCGTCGACCAGATCTCGGAAGTGCTGCGGCAGATCCGCACCACGCCCGATTCGCGGCGGATGATCGTCTCGGCCTGGAACGTAGGACAGTTGGACCAAATGGCGCTGATGCCCTGCCACGCGCTGTTCCAGTTTTACGTCGCCGACGGCAAACTCTCCTGCCAGCTGTACCAACGCTCGGCCGACACGTTCCTGGGCGTACCGTTCAACATCGCCTCGTACGCCCTGCTCACCCTGATGATTGCCCAGGTTACCGGCCTGAAGCCGGGCGAATTCATCCACTCGCTGGGCGACGCGCACATCTACCGCAACCACTTCGACCAAGTTAGATTGCAGCTCACCCGCCAACCGCGCCCCCTGCCCGTGATGAAACTCAACCCGCAGGTTACCGACCTGTTCGACTTCCGCTACGAAGATTTCACCCTCGAAGGGTACGACCCGCATCCGCATATCAAAGGGGAGGTTTCCGTATGAGTACCCATCGGGACATCCGCCGCGTATCGCTGATCGTGGCCGTCGGGCAAAACGGAGAAATAGGCCGGGGAGGAGACCTCCTGTGGCATCTTCCCGGCGACCTGCAATACTTCAAACACACCACCATGGGCCATCCGCTGATCATGGGTAGCCGCACGTTCCGCTCCATCGGCCGCGCACTTCCCGGGCGCATCAGCATAGTCGTATCGCGCGACCCCGACTACTGCCGTACGATCGACTCCCTCGACGCCTGCCGGGGTGTTCCTTCGGTGGAGGCCGCACTGGAATACGTCGGCACCCTCTCCCAGGACCAACTTCCCAGCCCGCACCACCCGTTTATCGCCGGGGGCGGCCAGATCTACCGGGAATGCCTGGAAAAAGGCCTGGTGGACGAGGTGTACCTCACCCTCGTGCACGCCCGGTACCCGGATGCCGATACGTTCTTCCCGCTCGAATACCTGGACACCTGGCAGGAAGTCTCCCGGGAATCCCACGCGAGTGCCGACGGCACATCCCCGTCTTTCGACTATCTGCGGCTGATTCCTCCTGCCGAAAAGTAAGGAGGAAAGGCTCAAACGGTAACCCCCGAAGTATCCGAACGACAAAACCATCCACCCCCAAAAAAAACTGCACGCATGAAATATTTCTGGCTTCTTTTCCCCCTGCTGTTTTTCCTGCCGGCCGGCTGTAGCGAACCGAAAGAGGAATACAGCGGCGGACGGGAGATCGAGATCGATTGCGGCCCCTCCGCCCCGGAATACCTCGAAGACTACGTGGATTTCTCGGACTTCAAGTATGTCCGGTTGGAAGCCAACGACAGTGTCCCGATCGGCGGTGTCCGCAAAGCGATGGTTTTCGACGGAAGGATCTACGTAGAGGACCATCGGGCCAAGGGCGTTTACATCTTCGACCGGGAGGGAAAATTCATCAGCAAGCCCGCGCGTTTGGGCTCCGGAGAGCAGGAATTCGCCCGGATCGGCGATTTTCAGATCGACCGGGAACTCCGCCAGCTCATCGTGCTGGACAGCGAAAACGGCACACTGACCTTTTACGACTTGGACGGAGATTTCATCCGGCGGGATACGATCGGCTTGGATGCCGTGTACTTCGAGACGACGGCAGAGGGCTATCTCTTTTACCAAAGCCCGTATTACAGCCCGCAGGACGACGTCCAACCGTATCATCTGATCAGGACGGACAAACAGTACCGCATCCTGGAGCGGCTTTACAACCGACGGGAAGTGAGCGGTCTGGGCATCCCCGTCCCCTCCCGGTTCGCGAAAGACCCGCAAGGCAACGTCCTGTTCGCCCCCGTGTACAGTCCCTTCATCTTCCGGGTAGAGCAAGGCCGACTGACCCCTGAATATCGCCTGAAGTACTCCTGGGGAAATGTTCTGGACGTAGAAGACCTGTATTCGGCCGATTCCGACCCCAAAGCGCTCCTGGATCGTTTGTCGGAAGGGGCTCCCCAGTATTTCAACGGCTGGCTTATCGAAAACGGGGATCAACTGTGCCTTCAGACGCAAAAAGGCCTGGTTCCGACCTATACCACGTATTTCGACAAGGCAAGCGGGCGCAGCCTGACCTTGTTTTCCCTCAAGGAGGACGCCTCGAACTACCGCAACATCCTTTTCCACCCTGTCGTCGGCTCGGATCGAGGGTACTACATCAGCGCGTTTTCCGACGCATCGGCGATCGGCCTGATGAAAATGGAGCAGGCCCGTCTCCCGGAAGACTTCAAAAACGCCGTCCTGCAACACACCGACCAGGACAACCCCCTGCTCATTTTTTATAAATTAAAGGATTTCTGAATCGTCCCCTCCTCCCCGGACACTCGGACACCATACAAACACCGCACCCCTGTCGAAGCTGGGATCAATCTGACGAGGGACATACCCCGTCTCGTACTTTTTACCACGTTTTTTTGAAAGCCCCCGTACGCAACCAAAACTGTTCTCTAACATTCAAGAAAGGGGGTAACAGAAAAAACTCCGCATCGGTCGATCCGTCCGGAGACAAACACCCTGCCACAACAGCCTGCGGCAGGGGAAAAGCCAAAGAAAATACAGGGCCGAAAAGCCGCCCTGCCCGAAGGATTATTTTTCCTCCGGCTGTTTTTCGTCTTTTTTGACTGCCTCGGACTTGTCCTCGCCCTTGGTGGACTTTTTGAATTCGCCGATTCCCTTGCCCAGATTGCGCATCAGTTCAGGAATCTTGGCGCTGCCGAACAACAGGACGATCACCAGAGCGATGATGACGAACTGCCAGAGACCTATCGTCCCAAGAATAATACCGTTCATATCTTCACTTGCCGTATTAAATCCGGACAAATATACACTTTTTTTACAACCCTTCCCCAAAAAAAGACAACCGTATTCCCGTCTGCCCGTTCAACGAGCCCGGGCAAAAGTCTCCACGATCACCGCACCGTTGCGTCCCCGGGGGC
>DVLY01000100.1 GCA_018715295.1 Candidatus Merdimorpha stercoravium
GATGGAGATTCCCCGCTATCGCTATTTGAAAAAAGGCGAATTGCAGCAACTCATCACCCAGTCGCTCAACGCCTCTGCCCCCGAACCTACGGAAGGTTCACCTGCCGGGCAACAAACGCATCCGGTTTCCCAGGAAAATCCCGCACAAAACACCCTGCCGGAAAAGAAAGCAAACGGCCGGGTGCTTCGCCCCCGGCGCAACCGGATGGTACGCGCGGAGGAAACCCCTCAGCCAGAATCCACTACCCAGGAGCAAAAACCCCCGATGAGCGAAGGCCAGATCAAAGCCCTGCGCGCGCAACAGGAGATGGCACGCCGGAGGATGGAACAGCAAAAACAACAGCAGCAAGCCTCTGCCACCCCGTCTGCCGCGCCCGAACACCGGGGCAAAAACGGCCCGCACAATCACAATAACAACGGCAACCCCTCTTCCTCGGGCGAAAACCTTCCCAAACCGGACAACAAAACGGTGAATTACTTTTCGGCCGATTACGAATTCGAGGGCCTCATCGAATGCGAAGGCGTGGTCGAAATCGGGGCGGAAGGCTATGGATTCCTCCGCTCCTCGGACTACAACTACCTCGCCTCGCCGGACGACATCTACATTTCCCAATCCCAGATCCGTCTCTTCGGACTCAAGACAGGCGACACCCTGCGGGGCATCGTGCGCCCGCCCAAGGAAGGGGAAAAGTTCTTCCCGCTGGTAAAGGTGATCCGTATCAACGGCCGCGAGCCCTCGTTCGTACGCGACCGGATCGCCTTCGAACACCTCACCCCGCTCTTTGCCCAGGAAAAATTCCGCCTGGCGGGGAAAAACGCCACCACCTCCACGCGCATCATCGACCTGTTCGCCCCGATCGGGAAAGGGCAGCGCGCCATGATCGTCGCCCAGCCCAAAACCGGTAAGACCATCCTGCTCAAGGACATTGCCAATGCCATCGCCGCCAACCACCCCGAAGTATATCAGATCATGCTGCTGATCGACGAACGCCCCGAGGAGGTTACCGACATGCAGCGGGGGGTAAAAGCCGAAGTGATCGCTTCGACCTTCGACGAACCGGCCGAACGGCATGTCCGGGTAGCCAACATCGTCCTAGAAAAGGCCAAACGGCTGGTGGAGAGCGGGCACGACGTGGTGATCCTGCTGGACAGCATCACCCGCCTGGCGCGCGCCTACAACACCGTTTCCCCGGCTTCGGGGAAAGTCCTCACCGGAGGTATCGATGCCAATGCGCTCCACAAACCCAAACGCTTCTTCGGCGCCGCGCGCAACATCGAAAACGGCGGATCGCTCACCATCATCGCCACAGCGCTGATCGACACGGGCTCCAAGATGGACGAAGTGATCTTCGAGGAGTTCAAAGGCACGGGCAACATGGAGCTCCAGCTGGACCGCAAACTATCCAACCGCCGCATTTTCCCGGCCATCGACCTGATCGCCTCGGGTACGCGCCGCGACGACCTGCTGCTCTCCAAGGACGTGCTCAACCGGATGTGGATCCTGCGGAAAATGCTGGCGGACATGAATCCGCTCGAGGCGATGGAATTCATAAAACAGCGGTTGGAAAACACGATCAACAACGAAGAATTCCTCATCTCGATGAACAGTTAGGGGTTTGTTAGAAAAAATTAAATGTTAAAGTCGTTTTTTTTTGTATTTAGTGGATATTTTATATTACTTTTGTCTTGCTAAGAGAAGTCCTATTTTAAAGAACAATAAAAAAACACGAATTCAAAAATGAAAACAAAACTTACTTTGCTAAAAAATGCCTTGCTCGTAGGGTGTGCTATGTTCGCACTGACGTCATGCTCGGATGACGACAGTCTGGACTACACGACGTACGATTGCGCAGGAACGTATTCGGGTTCGTTGACTATCCGCGAGCACGGAACCGGTGCGAACGGCAACTGGCTCAACGGTTCGTCGCTGTCGTATTCCGCCGTGCTGCTGGATGTGACGGCCGTATCCGCTACGCAGTTGAAGTATCAGACGGACTCCGTCGCTACGGTACCTTCTACTTGGGGTTATCAGATCGACGTAACGGTTGACTATGTAAGCGATGGTGTCGACATGAAGTACTTTACCGCTTCGGGTGCTGAATACACGGTGGACAGTCTGATTGTGGATGAGGATGATGCTTCTATTCAGTATCACACTTACACCAAGTACACCAACTGCGACGTGCTGGCTCATGCAAAACCGCTGGGTGTTCGCCTTGAGATCAGAGGCGGTCAAGGAAACTACCAGGGCGGTTTGGTTACCTATCGTTCCAGCGACAAACAACTCGGAGAATAAGATATCCGCTTATCAGATATTTCAAGGCCCTTGAAAAAGGGCCTTTTTTATTCCCCCTAACACTCACCCATTTGATGATCCGCTCCCTTTGTAAGAAAGCCGCTCAAACGAGTTTTCCTCCTAAAGCATAAAATCCTGCAAAAAGCGTGTTAAATTCAAGAGAAACTCGTTTTGAACCGGAGAAAAAGGTATCTTTGCATCCGAAAAAAAGCAAAACTATAAACGTATGAAAAAGAATTTTTTGTATTCCTTGCTGATGGCTTCCGCTGCATTGTTTGCCGTAGCCTGCTCCAAGGAAGAGGACAAGACCCTCGAAGGGGTTCCCGGAACGTACGAAGGCCGCAATCTCTCCGTAGCGGTCAATAACGTATTGCTGGATGATGCCAACATGTCGGTAACGGTTTCGGGCGATGACAAGGATGCCATGACGTTGGTGGCAAAGAACATCATTCTCGGCCAGGCTTCCTACACGGTAAATGGCGTTCAATTCCGGGTAGATGAATACGACAACCGTATCTTCGCCGCCGATGCCAGCACCGACTGCAACAAGGTAACGATCTCCGGAAAGATTGCCAGCGGAAAGATGACCCTGAGCATCAGCCAGGAAGGGGTAACGGGTGTGTATGACACCGAATCGGGCAACCTGACCCTTGCCTTGAACAATGCTCCTTTTTCGGGCAACGCCTCGGTAGAGATGCGAGGTTCCTCCTCGTCCGACATGCAGATGATCCTGAAAAATGTCGTGCTGGGCGCCGATGAATTTACCCTCCCCTCGCTGACCATTACCCCGGGAACGATGGCTGCCAATGCCTCCCGCGAAGGAGGCTCGCTCACACCGTACGACATCTCCGGCAATGCCAAAGACACCTACCATGAAGTTTCCGTATCCGGAAGAATCGATGGAACGGGCATGACCCTGACCGTAACGGTAAAGAACTTGGGCGACCTTGCCGGAAACCAGTGGAAAATAGCCGTAGATCCTCAGATGCAGGTACCTACGATCATGCTCGAAATGGAGACCCCCCAGGAGTCCGTCCAGTTCGGCGATGGCACGATGGCTCCCGAGGAGTTCGTCACCTCCATACGGGGTCTTGTCGGGATGTTTGCCGCCCAATACTTCTCGGCACTGCAATATCTCGAATTTCAGGCTGACGGCAATGTCGCTTTGTTGGTATACGACCCGAAAAATAACGGAGCCCCGATCGAAATCCCCAACGAACTGATCCCCGAAGGAGCCATCCGCTGGTACATGGACAAGGGCACTGTGGTGGTCGTTGTGGCAGCCGATATGATCAACATGATCCCCGGCGGCTATGGCGAGATCATCACCGGATTCTTCGAAGTGAAAAACGGTTACGTTTACGTGCCTTTGAACTTCAAAGAAACTGCAACGGGCAATCCTGTACTCTATTTGGATAAAGCTTTCCTGCAGCAGGCTCTGCCGGTAGTAAAACAGTTGCT
>DVLY01000101.1 GCA_018715295.1 Candidatus Merdimorpha stercoravium
TGCATGAAATGTGGGGCTTTCGCCGTACATTTGCAAACGGATCAAACAAAAGGAGAACACGATGAAATTTCAGGATAAAAAAGACGCCGTACTGCTGTTGGAAGACGGAACCCTCTTTTGGGGGAAATCCATCGGTGTCGAGGGAACCGCCTCGGGCGAGTTGTGTTTCAATACCGGTATGACCGGGTACCAGGAGATCTTTACCGACCCGTCCTATTACGGGCAGATCATGGTAACCACCAATGCCCACATCGGCAACTACGGGGTCAAGGACGATGAAGTCGAATCCGACGGGATGAAGATCGCCGGGTTGGTGTGCCGCAATTTCAATTTTTCGCCTTCGCGCGCCGGCTCGGACGGATCGCTTCAGGACTATTTCAAGAGCCAGAACAAACTGGCCATATCCGACGTCGATACCCGCGCGGTGGTGAGCTACATCCGCGACAAGGGGGCGATGAATGCCGTGATCTCCACCCATACCGAGGACCTGGATGCGCTCAAGAAAGTGCTGGCCGAAACGCCCAACATGAAAGGCTTGGAACTGGCTTCGAAGGTATCGACCAAGGAGCCGTATTTCTTCGGCGATCCGCAAGCTCCCATCAAGATCGCGGCACTCGACCTGGGGATCAAGCGCAACATCCTTCGTTGCCTGGCTGAACGCGGATGCTACATCAAGGTATTCCCCTACGATACGCCGCTGGAAGAGCTCAAGAAATGGAATCCCGACGGATACTTCCTCTCCAACGGCCCCGGCGACCCCGAGCCGCTCAAGGGGGTGCAGGAAGTCGCCCGGCAGATCATCGAGGAAAACCTTCCCTTGTTCGGCATCTGCCTCGGACACCAGATCATCGCCCTTTCCCAGGGCATCGGTACCTACAAGATGCACAACGGGCACCGCGGTATCAACCATCCGGTGATGAACCTGGAGACCGGACGCGGCGAGATCACTTCGCAGAACCACGGGTTCGTCGTATGCCGCGAGCAGGCCGAGGCGTCGGATCGGATCATCATCACCCACGAGCACCTCAACGACCATACGGTGGCCGGTATCCGCGTGAAGGGCAAGAAATGCTTCTCGGTGCAGTACCACCCCGAAGCCAGCCCCGGACCGCACGATGCTTCGTACCTCTTCGACCAGTTTATCGCGATGATAAAGGGTTGAGGTGATACGCGCGGTAATCTTCGACATGGACGGGGTGCTGATCGACTCCGAACCCTGGTGGCGGGAGGCGATGGCCGAGGCCTATGCTCGTGCCGGGATACCGTACAGTGCGCAGCAGGCAGTCAAGACGCAGGGAATGCGTATCGGGGACATCGCCCGGAAGACCCTCGAAGAGCATCCGGTGGAAGGCTGGGATGCCCGGCGGCTGGAGGAGAGCGTTTGCGAGCGGGTGAGCGAATTGGTCGTGGCGCACGGCAGGGTGCTGCCGGGGGTAGACCGCATCCTCGATTTCGTCTCCCGAGGCGGGCTCAAGTTGGGATTGGCGACTTCTACGCCCCGGAAGGTGGCTGAACGCTTTATCGAGCGTATCGGCATCGGAGCGCGGTTGGATGTCATCTGCACCGGGGAAGATGTGCGCCGGGGAAAGCCCGATCCGGAAATATACCGTTTGTGTGCTTCCCGATTGGGGGTCGAGCCGCAGCAGTGTTTGGTATTCGAGGATTCGGTGAGCGGGGTGCAGGCGGCCAAGGCTGCCGGATGTCGCTGTGTGGCGGTGCCGGAGGGGTGCGTGTTCGACGATGTGCGGTACGGGGTGGCCGACTTCAAGATCCGTTCGTTGGAAGATTTCGATCAAATGATGGGGCAGTAACCCGAAAGGTTACTGCCCCATCGTTTTTAAGCGGCCGCCCGAAAGGGCGGCCGCTTTTTTGTCCCCTTGTCCCCGATGCCGGTAAAAAACCGTTTGCCGCAGGGAAGGGAGAGAAAGAGGAAGGAATGTTAGATTTTCTCGGCAGCTTCGCAGGGAATCCAGCCGATTTTCCCGTCGGCCAAACGGATCTTGTCCCATTTGTTCAGGCTTTCCATCACCCGCACCTTGGTGCCTTCGTGGATGGAGAAGACATCGCCGCCGGAGGCGCTCGGTTCGCTTTTGGCCGTTACGTTGGCTACCGTTACGATGGAATACGGGTTGTTGTGCAGTTGGTTTTCCCCGTGCCGGCGCAGGCCGTACGAGAGCGCGCACAGGGCCAGGGAGAGCAGGAATCCGTAGAAACTCCACCGTTTGGTGCCGGTGCGCAGCCCGAAGAGGAACAGCAGGAAAAGCCCCAGGGCGCTCCAGGCAAAGACGACAGCCAGTACGCTCCAGGCTCCGATGGGGAGTGCCTGGGTCAGGGTGTCGGTCAGGCGGGCGGAGAGGGATTCGCTCAAGGGAACGATGTTGTCCACCGTCATGTTCTGTGCCAGGGAGAGGTTGTGGCGGATCTCCTCGTCGGACGGGGCGAGCAGGGCGGCCCGTTCGTAGGCCAGGATGGTCGGGGCGATCCGACCCAGGCGGTAGTAGGAGTTGCCCAGGTTGTTGTACAGGGCGGCTGAGCGGTAACCGATCCGCACCAGTGAATCGTACTTGGTGGCGGCCTGGAGGTAATCGCCCTTCTGATAGTCTTGGTTGGCCTGCTGGAAGAGGGCTTGCGGGGTTTGTGCCTGTACGGTGGCCAGAGGCAGCCCGATGAGTGCCGAGAGGATCAGCAGGGGGAATATCTTTTGGGTAAGATGGCATTTTTTCATGGCAGGATGTTTTGGGGTCAGCCTTTGATGCATTTGTTGATGTTTACGATGGCGCGGGTGGCGTTCTGGTAGTCCGTTTCGCTCTGCGCGGGGTTGAATCCGGCGTAGCGGGCCTGGTTGCAGGCTTCGAGTGCGCCGATCAGTTCGTCGGCCGTAGCCGGGTCGGCTCCGCGGGCGAGGACTTCCTGGCGGATGCGGTCGATGGAGGCATCCTTGCGGGCGAGCTTGAGCTTGCTGGCGATAAAGCTATAAAGGGATTTTTCCATCTCGTAGTAGAAAGCGGGATAGTCGCCGCGATCCAGGGCTTTCTTTGCCCGGGAAAGGCGTGCACGGGCCGCTTGTGCGGCTTTTCTGGCTTTTGCCTGCGGGGAATTCCGGTCGACGGAGGCATCGTAGAGGCGTTTGCCCAGCGTCACGGGAATGGCGATCAGCGGCAGCAGGAGCAGCAGCGTGAACCAGGTGCGTTGGTAGAAAGGCCGGTAGGAAGCCGGTTGCAGGTCCGTGGAGAGGCGGATAAAACCGATGTCGGTATTGAGGTAATCGACATCCTCCTTGGCAGAGGCGGCGGGGTTCTGCCGTGCTTTTTGGGAAATGGAGTGGTTGGCAATGTCGTCGCCCGATACTTCGAGGGTCATCGGGTCCGAGGCGAGGGTAACGTATTTCCCGGTGTCGGGGTTGAAATACGAGAATTCGATCTTCGGGATCGTGTACTGGCCTTTTACCCGGGGGATGAGGATGAACTGTTCGCTGAGCGAACCCCGCAGGGAGTTGGGACCCAGGGCGGTCGAAGTCTGGAGTTTCGGGTCGTAGCGTTCGATCTCCGAAGGGAACGCGGGCTCCGGCATGCGGATCTGGGTGATGTTGCCCGTTCCGCGTACTTCGAGGTTGAGGGTGGAGGATTCCCCGGTATTTACTTTCGATTTGGACAGGTCGGTCTTCAGGGAGAACTGTCCCACACCGCCGCTGAAGTTGTCCGGCCGCCCTTGGACAGGCAGCGGACGGACGTCTACCTGGATCGGTTGGCTGGCGACGGAGTATTGCGCCGTCCGGGTGATTTCATCGCCCCAGTAGTCGTATTGGCCGGTGCCGACCTCCACCAGCATGCTGAGCGAAAGGGAGGGGATCGTCTGTCGGCCTTCCTTCTGGGGGATGAGCAGTACCTTGTGGTAGGTGATGACGTGGTAGAGTTCGTCTTTGTAGTAGCCGCGCTGGTCGGCTTTGTTTTCCGGAAGGTCGTCTTCGGTGTAGACCTGCGTCCAGAAGGTATCGAATTTGGGTACCTGCGTGACGGAGAGCCGCCCGATATTCATGCGGTAGTACAGCTTGTAGGTAACGGTGATGGGTTCTCCGACATAGGGGCGGGTGTCGGATACTTCGGCGACCAGGTGGATGTTTTGTTGCGCCGAGGTGGAAGGGTTGGACATCTGCCGGATGCTCTGCTGGCCTTCGATGGCTTTTCCCACTTCGATGGCGATGCGCTCGGTCTGGTATTTCTGGCCTTTGGATTTGACCATCGCCGGTTCGATGTACAGGGTGCCTTCGCGCTTGGGTTGCACCAGGTAGGAGATGGTGGTCTTCTGTTCGGTGCGCCCTTTGCCATTGACATAGCTGGATACCATGCTCCGCATGAATTGAGGGCCGCCCAGCACGACGAAATCCTCGAAAGCCGGGCCGGCGAACTGATCCTGATCCAGTGGCAGCGAAGTGGAGATTTCGACCACCAGGTTTTCGTTCACGGCCATTTTCTTTTTGGAAACGGTGATCGTAACGGGTTGCTGGTTATCCTGACCCTGTGCTGGGAGAGCCATCCCCAGGGCCATGACGGCCAGCAGGGCAAGGACCCGTCCACGGACGGCGGCGGGCAGGTGCAACGATGGGAAAAATGCTTTGTCGATATTCATAGCGGTATGTGGAAAATGTGCAAGGACGATCGATTACCAGTCTTTGGTCGTATGGATGACGGCTCCTTCGGTCTTGTCCCCCTTTAGTTTGTCTTGAGTGTTCTGTTCCTGCCGGTCGATGGCGCGGAGCATTTGCTCGTCCGAAGGAGACAAGCGTTGCGGTGCCTGCTGACCGGAAGAACCACCCCCTCCCTGATTGTTTTGGTTCTGGTCGTTTTGGTTGGGATCGTTGTTGTTATTGTCGTTGTTTTGGTTCTGGTCGTTCTGGTTGTTGTCGTTGTTCTGATTTTGATTGTTGTCCTGGTTTTGGTTGTTCTGCGGCTGGTTTTGCTGCTGGTCTTTGAGCAATTGTTGGGCCAGGGCGAGGTTGTACCGGGCCTGTTCGTCCGAGGGGTCGCGCCGGAGAGCGTCTTTGTACAGTTTGATGGCTTCGGCGTAGTTCTTTTTGTCCATTTCTACTCCGCCGAGGTTGTACAATACGGGGGCGCGTTGGTCGTCCTGCGGGGTGTTGAACAGGGATTTCATCCAGGCGGCCTGCGCTTGGGCAACATCCCCGCCCAGGTAGAGGGAGTTGCCCAGGTTGTACCAGCCGGTGGCGTAGGTGGTGTCCAAAGCGACGGCTTGGGCATAGAGGGAGTCGGTACGGTCGTATTCGGCACGTTTGTACATCCGGTTGCCTTGTTTGAGCAGGTCTTTTTTGGCGATGTCCTGCCGGTTCTGCCCTTGGGCGGGGAAAGCGGCCGAAAGGAAAAGAACCAGCAGGGCGCCGGCTATGGGGAAAAATGGGTGTTTGGTCTTCATCGTCATGCTTTTTTAAGCTCTTCTTTTAATCCTCTTCCAACGGTTTTTCTTCTCCGAAGAGATTGTAACGGCTCAACAGGCGGCTGCGTCGGAAGCCCAGCAGCGTATCCAGCACCAGCAGCAGCAGGGCGGCACCGGCAAACCACTGGTAGCGGTCCTTGTATTGGATGATCTCCGTTTCGCCGTAGTCGTTCTTGGGGCCTTTGCCCAGCAGGTCGGTGATCCGATCGACGACCGCTTCGGTGGAGGTGCCGTCCATGTAGTCCCCGGAGGTCGCTTGGGCGATCTCGGAGAGCATCTGCGGGTCGGCTTTGGTAACGACGACGTTGCCTTCGATGTCTTTCTTGTATCCGGTAACCACGCCGTTCTCCCGCAAGGGGATGGGGCCGCCTTCCGGTGTGCCGATGCCCACGGTGTAGATGCGCAGGCCTTTTTCCGCCGAGGCTTTGGCCACATCCACCGCGTTGAGGTCTTCGCGGTGGTCCTCACCGTCGGAGAGGATGACCAGCAGTTTGTTTTTGACCGTAGGGTCGTCGAAATACCGCCAGGAGAGGGCGATGGCATCGCCGATCGAGGTCCCCTGGGAGGAAACCATCGAGGGGTCGGCCGTAGCGAGGAACATTTTGGCCGCCGAATAGTCGCTGGTGATGGGCAGCAGGGGATAGGCGCTGCCCGCATAGGCGATGATGCCTACCCGGTCGCCTCCCAAGCGGTCGATGGTGCGCGAGATGATCTGTTTGGCCTTTTCCAGACGGTTGGGTGCGACGTCCTCCGCCTTCATGGACAGGGAAACGTCAAGGGCGAAAACGACGTCGGAGCCTTGTACTTTGATCTTTTCGATCTGCGTGCCGATGCGGGGATTGACCAGCGCGAGGGTCAGCAGAACGATAACCAGGGTATAGAGAATGTTTTTCCAAACCAGGGCGGTCGTGCTCTTGTACGGGGCGAGGATCATCAGGATGCGGGGCGTGGCCAGCGCGTCCTGTTTCTTGCGCCGGTAGTGCAGCACATAGGCGAACAAGCCCCACAGCAGCGGGACGAGCAAAAATAATTGCAGGTAGGCAGGTCTGTCCAGTTCGTACATTTTTCAGCCTTTATCTTTCACGAATTATACGATTCCTTTGTATAGCGTGCCGCGCAGGGCGATCTCCAGCCCGAAGAGCAGCAGGGCGGCCAACAGCCAGGAGCGGAACATCTCGTCGTAGTTGTAGTACTTGGTCTGTTCCACTTTGCTCTTTTCCAACGAGTCGATCTCCTTGTAGATCTCCTTGAGCTTGTTTTCGTCCGTAGCGCGGAAGTATTTCCCGCCCGTGGTGGCAGCGATCTCGCGCATGAGTTTTTCGTCGATCTCCACCGGGACTTTCTGGTAGTAGATCCGCCCGGTGTTCGGGTCGCGGTAGCGGGGGTAGTCCGCCAGACCGTTGGTGCCGATGCCGATGGTGTAGACCTTGATGCCCAGTTTTTTGGCTACTTCGGCTACCGAGCGGGGATCGACAAATCCGTCGTTGTTCACCCCGTCGGTGAGCAGGATGATGACCTTGCTCTTGGCTTCGGAGTCTTTCAAGCGGTTGATGGCCGTTCCCAGTCCCAGGCCGATGGCGGTCGTCTCGCCGATAAGCCCCTGTTGGAGTCCCTGGATGGTCTGGACCACGATGCGCTTGTCGGTGGTGAGCGGGGTCTGGGTGAAGCTTTCGGTGGCGTAGGTTACGATGCCGATGCGGTCGCCCGTGCGGCCTTCGGCAAATTCGGTGGCCACTTTCTTCAAAGCGTCCAGACGCGAGGGTTTGAAGTCGCGTGCCAGCATCGATCCCGAGAGGTCGATGGACATGACGATGTCCACGCCCAGTCCGGTGCGGGTCTGGGTGCTCACTTCCACTCCGCGCGGGCGGGTCATGGCTACGATCACGCAGGCGATGGCCGCCAGGCGGAGAACCCACAGCACGGGGCGTGTTTTCGACACCCAGTCTTCGGCCAGCACGAAACCGCGTATGCTCGATATTTTCAGGTACGGGTACAACCGGTTGCCGCGCCACCACAGATACCCTGCCAGCAGGGGGATGAGCAGCAGAAGCCAGAAGAACCCTTTGTTGACCAGTTCGAAATTAGTCTCCGACATGTTTCTCCTCCTCTTTACGTTGTTGTTGCTGCTGCGCCTGCGGGGTGTCTTGCGGAGCCTCGGCGGGGCGCAGGGATTCGACGAGTTCCTCGGTGTACTGGCGGTAACGCTCGTTTTCCGGTGCCGAGGGGAACATCTTGGCAAATTTTACCAGGTCGGCATCCAGCAGCAGGTCGCGCAGTTTGCCGTACTGTTCCCGCGTGAGCGGCAGTTTGCGTACGTCGCGCAGCGTCTGGTCCGAGGTGCTTTCCGGGGCGGGGATGCCGTATTGCTCGTCCAGGTACAGGCGGATCACGTCGGTCAGGGCGATGTAGAAATCCTTGACTTGTCCTTTTTCCAGCAGTTTTTCCCGGTCCAGACGATCCAGGCGGAATTTTGCCCGCTCGTACGGGGACAGCAGCATCTCGGGCGGCAGGCGGTTTTCGCGGCGGCGTTTGACGATGCGCCAGATTTCCCATGCCAGCAGGGCGGCGACGGCCAAGGCGATGAGGATCCAGTAATACTTGCGGAAGACCTCGCCGGCGGTGTAGCGGTCGGTGCGGATGTCCTTGATCCCGTAGCGTGCCTGGCGGAGGGTGTCCACTTCTACGGTGGAGACCTGAACCTGGAACGGGTCGGTGGTCAGGATGGATTCCCCGGCTTTTACTTCGATAGCGGGAACGAGGTATTTCCCCTTTTCGAACGAGGTGAGGCGGTAGGTGATCCGGTAGATCGCCTCATCCCGTTTGTACGAGGTGTCTATCTTCGAGCGGCCGACCACTTCCATACTGTCGCTCTGGAAACGGAGCTCCGGAAAATCGACCAGCGCATCCTTCGGTGCGCGGACTTCGAGCCCCAGGTGGATCTGTTCGCCGATGCGGATGCGCGTGGTGTCGGTGCTCCAGGTCAGGGTAGGCGGGGTCGATTGGCCCGCGGCAGCCCAAGGGAGTGCCAGGACGAGCAGGATGGGGAGAACCTTGCGCAGCAGATTATCGCATGCGGAAATAACCGAGTAATTTTTTTGCATAGTCATCTTTGGTGCTTGTGCTGATGGAACCGGCTCCGCAGTGGCGGAGCGTATCCTCGAAGTAACCTACCCGGCGATCGTACTGCGCGCGGTACGAATCCCTCACCGAGCGGGAAGAAGTATTGACCCAGATGTAACGTCCTGTTTCGTCGTGGCGCATCAGTACCCGGCCCACGTCGGGGAGTTCGGCCTCGGCCGGATCGTAAATGCGGATGCCGGTCAGGTCGTGTTTACGGGCCAGCACGGTCATTGCTTCACGGTACGAGGAGTCGATGAAGTCCGACACCAGGAAGACGATGGCTTTCTTCTTGAGCACTCCGAAGAGGTATTCCATCGCTGCGCCGATGTTCGTGCGGGGACTGGTGGGTTGAAATTCGATCAGCTCGCGGATGATGCGCAGGATGTGCATCCGCCCTTTTCCCGGGGGGATGAACAGCTCGACCTGGTCGGAAAAGAGCATCAGACCCACCTTGTCGTTGTTGCCCATGGCCGAGAAGGCCAACGTGGCGCAGATCTCGGTAACGATCTCCCGTTTGGTCGCATCGCCCGTGCCGAAGAACTGCGAACCGGATACATCCACAGCCAGCATCATGGTCAGCTCGCGTTCTTCCTCGAAGACCTTGACGTAGGGCTGGTGGGTCTTGGCCGTTACGTTCCAGTCGATGTTGCGCACGTCGTCGCCGAACTGGTAGGCACGCACTTCGCTGAAAGTCATGCCCCGTCCCTTGAACGAACTATGGTATTCGCCCGAGAAGACGTGGTTCGAGAGGCGGCGCGTCTTGATCTCGACTTTGCGGACTTTTTTGAGTACTTCCTTGACATCCATGGCGGAAACCTCCTTGTCGTTTCCCCCGGTCAGGGTACCTGCACTTCGTTCAGGATGGTGTTGATGATCTCTTCGGTGTGTACGTTTTCGGCTTCGGCCTCGTAGGTAACCCCGATGCGGTGGCGAAGGACGTCCGGCGCGATGGCCCGCACGTCTTCCGGAATGACGTAGGCCCGTCCGCGCAGGAATGCGTACACTTTCGATGCGGTAACCAGGTTGATGCTGCCTCGCGGCGAAGCACCGTAGGCGATCAGGGGTTTGAGTTTGTCCAGTTCGTATTCCTCGGGGAAGCGGGAGGCAAAGACGATGTCGAGGATGTAGTGCTCGATCTTTTCATCCATGTAGACCTCCTTGGCGGCTTCGCGGCCCCGGCGGATGTCTTCGAGCGAGACCACCGGGCGAATGGCTTTGGAACCTTCCGGACGGGTGTTTCGCCGCATGATGCGCTGCTCGTCCTCCTTGGTGGGATAGCTGACGACGGTCTTGAGCATGAAACGGTCCATCTGGGCTTCCGGCAGCGGGTAGGTACCTTCCTGTTCGATGGGGTTTTGGGTGGCCATTACCAGGAAGGGGTCGTCCAGGCGGAAAGTTTCCTCGCCGATGGTTACCTGGCGTTCCTGCATGGCTTCCAGCAGGGCGGACTGCACTTTGGCCGGGGCACGGTTGATCTCGTCCGCCAGGACGAAGTTGGCGAATACCGGGCCTTTCTTGATGGAGAAGTCGCCGTCCTTGACGTTGTAGATCATCGTACCGATCACATCGGCCGGGAGCAGGTCGGGGGTGAACTGTATGCGGGAGAAGTCGCCGTCTACAGCTTTGGCCAGAGAATTGATGGCCAGTGTCTTGGCCAGTCCCGGCATGCCTTCGAGCAGGATGTGCCCTCCGCCCAGCAGACCGATCATCAGCCGTTCGATCATTTGGTTCTGTCCGACGATGACGTTGTTGATCTCGCTGGTGAGTAGTTTAACGAATGCGCTCTCCTGGGCGATCTTTTCTCCCAGGGCGCGGATATCGACCGAATTGTTCGATTCTTCCATTTTTCTATGCTTTTTTTCTATGTTTTTTCCGATACACGAAATTCGTAATTCAAGTCCTGTTTCGCTGTTAAGCCTATGTTAAAAATCCGGGGCACAAAACCTTGCAAATAATAAAGTTGGGCTAAAGAAAAGGCGGTTTTTCATACTTTTGTCCCGCGCTCTGCCGCAGGGTTGCGGGCGGATCGTTACCTTTGCCGGGAAAACCAACGCGAGAAAGCATGAAGATAGGAATCATCAGCGCCATGTACGAGGAATTCGACCGCTTGTTGCAGGCGGTCGAGGTGGAGAAGAAGACCGCACTCGGGATGCGGGAATACATCGAAGGGCGGCTTTTCGGCCGGGAAGTAGTCCTGGTCTTTTCCCAGTGGGGGAAAACGGCAGCGGCCTCTACCACCGCCAACCTGATCAATGTGTTCGCTGCGGACCTGGTGGTGTTTACCGGAGTAGCCGGCGGATTGGACTCCCGGGCACGGGTAGGGGATATCGTGGTAGCTGAGCGTTTGTACCATCACGACGTGGATGCTTCGCCGTTCAAACCGCGTTATTTCGTGCCTTTGGTGGGACCGGACGGAATACCGACCGACAGCCGTACCAGCGACCTGCTGGCTGAGGCGGCCCGTCATTTTGCGGCGCATATCGGGGAGTATATCGCCCGGGAGGATGTCGAGGAGTTCGCTCTGCAGAATGTGTTGGTGCACCGCAAGAACATTGCTACGGGCGATCAGTTCGTCAAGACGGCTTCGGTGAAGGAGCGGATCGTGTCCGATCTGCCCGATATGTTTGCCGTGGAGATGGAGGGCGCGGCGGTGGCTCAGGTATGTTGGGAACACGGGATGCCCTTTGCGGTGATGCGTACGATCTCCGATACGGCCGATGGCGATTCGCCGCGCGACTATCCCAAGTTTTTGGCGCGGGTGGCCAGTACGTATTCGTTCTATATTGTCAAAGAGTTTCTGGACCGTTTGCCGTAAGGGGCGGTTCGCTCACGTGCGGGCAAGCAAAAAGCCGGAGGCATCGCCTCCGGCTTTTTGCTTGCCCGCACGTGTGAGCGGACGGTTTTTGGCGTAAATTATTCGAGGATCTTGTTGAAGATCTCCTCCATTTTTTCGCGTTCCTCGCGTGCTAATTCCGGGTCGACCAGGATACGGCCGCTGTTTTCGTCGGCGATGATCTTTTTGCGCATGGCGATTTCGATCTGCCGCTGCGGGGGGATGGTGAAGTAGGACCCTTCGGAAGCTCCCCGGTCGATCGACACCACGGCCAATCCGTTGCGTACCCGCTCGCGGATCTTGCGGTAGGCCAGCAGCAGGCGGGGTTCGATCTGGGTGACGATCTGATCGGCTTTTTCCTGCAGGGCGTCGTGTTCGCGGCGGGTCTCCTCCAGGATGTTTTCCAATTCGCCTTTTTTGGTCTCCAGGTGCTCCTTGAGCGAAGCGATCTTGGCTTCCGTTTCCTCGATGCGGGATTTCTGCATTTCCAGTTTGGCACCCGATTCGCGGATCAGTTTCTCGGCATGCTCGATCTCGAGGGTCTGGTATTCGATCTCTTTGCTGATGGAGTCGTATTCGCGGTTGTTGCGAACGTGTTTTTGTTGTTCTTCGTATCGGGCGATCAGGTCTCTGGCCTCGACGATGGTGTGTTTGAGGGTCTTGACCTGTTCCTCGAAGTTCTTGTTTTCCTGGACAAAGCGTTCCAGGCGGGTGGTCAGGCCTTCTATTTCGTCTTCGAGTTCCCGCACTTCCAGCGGAAGCTCTCCCTGGATGGCCCGTATCTGGTCTATGCGGGTGTCGATGAGCTGGAGGTCGTACAGGGTACGCAGCTTTTGTTCTACCGTTAATTCTTTCTCGGCCATATTATTGCAGATAATGAATAGGGTTGGTATTGATCTCCGATAAACGGACTGCAAAAATAGTGAATTTTTTCATTAAATAGTTGTGTAAAATGTTTTTTGTGAAGCGCTCGCTCTCGAAATGCCCGATGTCGGCTATCAGGATGCGTCCCTCGGCACCGAAAAAATCGTGGTATTTGAAGTCCGCACTCACGTACGCATCCGCTCCCTGGGCGATCGCTTGGGACAAGGCAAAGCTGCCCGCCCCGCCCAAGACCGCCACCGTGCCGACCCTCCGGCCCGTCGGGGCCGAGTAGCGGATCCCCCGGGCATCGAAGCGTTCGCGCAGCAGGTGCAGGAAATCCATCTCGCTCATCGGCTGCTCCAGCGTACCGATCATCCCCATGCCGATCTTCCCCGAACCGTTTTCGAGGGCCGAGATCTCGTAGGCCGGCATCTGGTACGGATGCGCCGCCTGCAAAGCCCGCACGACCGCTCCCTGAAGGTGGCGCAGGAAGACCACGCGGACCATCGTCTCCGCTTCGCGGTGCAGTTCGCCGATCTCCCCCACGAACGGAGTTGCCCCGTCGAGGGCACGGAAAGTCCCGATGCCTTCGGCGTTGAAGCTGCACGCCTCGTAAGGGGCAATGCGTCCCGCTCCGGCAGCGAAGAGTGCCTCCCGCAGCCTTTCGGCATACGCGGTGGGGACGTATGTGGTGAGTTGGCGCAGGGTATCTTTTTGCGGGTCGAGTACCCGTCGGTGCTGCAGCCCGAGGGCGTCGCACATCCCGGCACTTACTCCGTGGAAGGCGTTGTCCAAGGCGGTGTGCACGGCATAGATGGCGATCCCGGCGCGCAAGGCCCGCATGACGGCACGTTCTACATAGGAGCGTCCCGTCAGGCTTTTCAGACCCGAGAAGATGATCGGGTGGAAGGCGATGATGAGGTTGCAGCCTTTTTCCTGCGCTTCGGCGACTACTTCTTCCAGGCAGTCGTGTGCCACCAGGATGCCCGTTACTTCGGTCTCCGGCTCGCCTACCAGCAGCCCGGTGTTGTCGAATCCTTCGGCGTAGGTGCGCGGGGCGAATTCTTCCAGTGCGGCAGCGACGTCCCTTACCGTGATTTTTTCTTCCATCGTATCTCGTTTTTCGTTTTTATGTGAAAAAAGCGGGTCAAAGCCCCCGGTAGTATCGTTCGTTTTCCGCCGGATAGCAGACTACCAGCACTTTCTCGACGGAGGAAGGCCGTTGGAGGAAAGCGCGGATTTCGCGCATGGCGATCCGGGCGGCCAGGTCTTTGGGAAATCCGTACACGCCGGTACTGATACCGGGGAAAGCGATGCTCGTTACGCTCCGTCGGGCGGCCTCCTCCAGACAGTTGCGGTAGCAGGCGGCCAGGAGTTCCGCCTCGCCCGCTCCGCCGCCGTGCCATACGGGTCCTACGGTGTGGAATACCAGTTGGCAGGGGAGGCGGTAGGCTTTCGTTACCCGGCATTCCCCGGTGGGGCATCCTCCGAGGGTGCGGCATTCCTCCAAGAGCTGCGGTCCGGCAGCCCGGTGAATGGCCCCGTCCACACCGCCGCCGCCCAGCAGACGGTTGTTGGCTGCGTTGACGATGGCCTGGCAGGGGAGGCGGGTGATGTCCCCCGTGATGATTTCGACGCTTTTCATGTTGGACAAAGTTACAAAAAGGAAGGCGCAAAGTCGAGAAAAAACGCGTTTTCTCCCTTGAAGCCAGGGTTCGGTTTATTTGCTTATTTTTGCTTTCTGTAGGAACTTAAAACTTCAGAAAGGACATGGAGACCGATCTCACCCTCCGGTACAATTACGCCCCGCCGACCTGCAGCCGGGAGGACGGGACGAATCCCTTGATCGTGATGGCACACGGGTACGGCGCCGACGCGAACGATTTGTTTTCGATGGCGGGGGAATTCCCCCCGGTATTTCACGTGGTGGCTCCGAGGGCGCCCCTGGACTTGCCTTATGGAGGGGCGGCGTGGTATTCGTTGGATTTCCAGGGCGAGCGGATGGTTTCGGACATCCCGCAGGCGGTTGCCGCGCGGGAACGTTTGGCGGAATTTGTCGCCGAGGCTGCCCGCAAGTACGGCGTGGCACCGCACGATGTGTGGCTGCTGGGCTTCAGCCAGGGGGCGATTCTCAGTTACGGTATCTTGTCCAGGTATCCCGAGCGGGCGCGTTACTACCTGCCTTTGAGCGGGTACATCGAGCCGGGGATTGTCGGTCCCGAGGTTGCCCCCGGGGACCGTTCGGCCATAAAGGTGCTGGCGATGCACGGTACGCAGGATCCGGTGATCCCGATCGAGGCCGGGCGCGAGGTGCAGGGTTTTTTGAAACGACTGGGGGTGGATTTTCGTTTCCATGAATTTCCGATCGGACACGGCATCAGCTGGGAAGGGATGGGGCGCATCCGCACGTGGGTGGACGAGCAGTTGAAAGGGTAGCGGCGATCCGTATGCCGGGAAGAAAGGGCTTTAGTTAATGCCTGCGCGGGTGGGAAAGAGGCATTTTGCTACGTGGGTGAAAAAGCGTATCTTTGCCCTCGGTTTTTTCGTTGAGATCAAACATCATCAAAATAAAAGAACGGAAGCCGACATAAGGCTTCGCATAAAACAAAAACACCATGAGCCACAAGATCAAACCGGGAGTCGTAACAGGTGAGGCGCTGGCCGAACTGTTCGCTTTTGCCAAGGAAAAAGGATTTGCCATGCCGGCCGTGAACTGCACGGGAACCGACACTATCAATGCCGTGCTGGAAACGGCGCGGGAGGTCAATTCGCCCGTGATCGTTCAGTTCTCCAACGGCGGTGCGGCCTTCATCGCCGGAAAGGGCTTGGCCAACGACGCGCAGCAGGCTTCCATCGCAGGGGCCATCTGCGGAGCACAACACGTGCACAACCTGGCCGAGATGTACGGAGTACCCGTCGTGCTGCATACCGACCACTGCGCCAAGAAACTCCTTCCCTGGGTGGACGGACTGTTGGACGCCGGTGAAAAATACTTCGCCCAGACCGGCAAGCCGCTGTTCTCCTCGCACATGATCGACTTGTCCACCGAGCCGCTCAAGGACAACATCGAGACGTGCAAAAAGTACCTGGCCCGTATGAGCAAGATGGGCATGACCCTGGAGATCGAACTCGGGATCACCGGCGGCGAGGAAGACGGCGTGGATCATTCCGGTGTGGATTCCAGCCGGCTCTACACCCAGCCCGAGGACGTGGCCTATGCCTACGAGGAATTGTTGAAGGTCAGTCCCAACTTTACCATTGCCGCATCCTTCGGCAACGTACACGGTGTGTACAAGCCGGGTAACGTGGTGCTCAAACCGACCATCCTGCGCGATTCGCAGGAGTACATCCAGAAGAAGTACAACACGGCGGCCAAACCGGTCAACATGGTCTTCCACGGCGGTTCGGGTTCTTCGCTCGAAGAAATCCGCGAGGCTATCGGCTACGGCGTGGTCAAGATGAACATCGACACCGACACGCAGTTCGCCTTCATGGAGGGTATCCGCAATTACATGGAGGAAAAGAAAGCGTACCTGCAGACCCAGGTGGGCAACCCCGAGGGCGAGGATGCGCCGAACAAGAAATACTACGATCCGCGCGTATGGCTGCGCAAGGGCGAAGATACGCTTCGCGCCCGTATCCGGGTGGCCTTCGAGGACCTGTTGTGCGTGGACGTACTCAAGTAAGGTATTTCCCCTTTGTCGGAAAAGAAAGATCGTCCGCTTTTTTCGGCGGGCGGTCTTTTTTCGTTTGCACCGGGAGCCCCGGTGTGCTACCTTTGTGCAAATCATTGGGATCGGATCGATCGGAAAAAAATATGAACAAACGACACGCCCTGCTTTTCGGGGAAATCAAATCGGCGGTGGATTCGGACATGGACAGCGACGACGTGATCCGTTTCGTGTGCCAAATGTTGTTCGACGGGGTGCCGCATTTCGACTGGGTCGGCGTGTACCGCTGCGTGCCCGAGCGGGAAACCCTCGTGCTGGGACCCTATTCGGGCGAGGAGACCGAACACGAGGAAATCCCCTACGGTAGCGGAGTATGCGGCCGGGTAGCCCGTTCGGGACAGAAAATCGTCGTGGCCGATGTCTCGGCCGAGGAAAATTACATCGCATGCAGCCTGCAGGTGCGCAGCGAAGCCGTCGTGCCGGTGGTGCGCGCCGGGCAGACCGTTGCGGTGCTGGATGTGGACTCCTTTACCCTCGGCGGATTTTCCCGCGAGGACGTGGAACTTCTCGAGGGGGTAGCCGAGGAGATCGTCCCCTTCATCTGACCGTTTTTTTGGGGAGGGAAAGAGGAAAAAAGCGCACCCGGAGGGTGCGCAGCTCCCCGGGAAATTGCTAATTTTGCAGATACCAAATCAATCGGAACAATGCTTGACAAGATAAAAGAATACATGGGGCGTGTGGAGGCTTTCCAGGCTTCCACGGCCGAAGAACTGGAGAACTTCCGGGTGAAATACCTGGGGAAGAAAGGGGTGCTCAACGACCTTTTCGAGGAGTTCAAGAAAGCGCCCGCCGAGAGCAAACGCGAGATCGGTCAGTTGCTCAACCAGTTGAAAAACAAGGCGACGGAACGCGTCAGCACCCTGCGGGAGGAATTCGAAGCGGCCCGCGAGCAGTCTGCAGCCCGCGAGGACCTCTCCCGTCCGGCCCTCACCGAGCCCATCGGTTCGCGCCATCCCATCTCCGAGGTGCGCCGTCAGGTGGTGGATATCTTTTCCCGGATCGGTTTCACCATTGCCGACGGTCCGGAGATCGAGGACGATTGGCACAATTTCACCGCGCTCAATCTCCCGCAGCACCACCCGGCACGCGACATGCAGGATACGTTTTTCATTCAGACCAATCCGGATATCCTCCTGCGTACCCAGACCAGTTCCGTCCAGGCGCGCCACATGGAGGTGAACCGCCCTCCGATCCGGGTGATCTCGCCGGGACGCGTGTTCCGCAACGAGGCCATTTCGTACCGGGCACACTGCATGTTCCACCAGATCGAGGGACTGTACATTGACAAGAACGTTTCGTTTGCCGACTTGAAACAGGCTTTGACCTACTTTACGCACGAGATGTTCGGCAAGTCCAAGATCCGCCTGCGTCCGTCGTATTTCCCCTTTACCGAGCCTTCGGCCGAGGTCGATGTGTATTGGGGTCTGGAGACGGAAGCCGATTACCGCATTACCAAGGGTACCGGTTGGCTGGAAATCATGGGCTGCGGAATGGTCGATCCCAACGTGCTGCGCAATGTGGACATCGATCCGGATGTCTATACCGGTTATGCTTTCGGCATGGGCATCGAGCGGATGGCGATGTTGCTCTATCAGGTGAAGGACCTTCGCCTGTATTTCGAGAACGACGTGCGTTTCCTCGAACAGTTCCAGAGCGCTTTGTAATGTAAAAAAAGGGGAGGGGAAGCATTCCATCCCTAC
>DVLY01000102.1 GCA_018715295.1 Candidatus Merdimorpha stercoravium
TCGCCTCGGTGCGCCGCATCCTCTCCGAGATCGGCGCTTCGGACAAACCTACCATCATGGCCTTCAACAAGATCGACGCCTACCGCAGCGAGGAGGACATCCCCGAAGCCCGTCGTCCCGGCGAACCCCAACGTTTGCCCTTGGCAGAACTCGAACGCTCCTGGATGGCCCGCACCGGACCCGATACGGTGTTTATTTCGGCCGCCCGGCGGGAAAACATCGACGCCCTGCGCCGTTTGATCTACGACCGTGCCGCCCGGATCCATGTAAAGCGTTTTCCGTACAACGACTTCCTGTTCGAATATTTCGACGAAGACGCCACCCCGAAGACCTCCCTCGACTGACTTCCGCTCCGGGCAGGGGACTTTTCTCAACCCTCATAACCTGAACCTTTACGTTGGACAGACGGAACGGGCAGGGGAGGGGCAAGGAGAGGAAACAAGATGAGGAAACAGGATGAGGGAAAGGGAAAGGGAAAGAAAATCCGCCGGTAACGAATGATACGAAACATGAAAAGCGAATGATCAGAGATACTTTCAACGATACGATAGCCGCTCTCTCCACCCCGGCAGGGGTAGGGGCAATCGCTTTGGTGCGGCTCAGCGGACCGGATGCGGTGCAGATCGTCTCCGGCGTGTTTTCCGGGCGTTCGGATCTACGGAAAGTTGCCTCGCATACGGCGCATTTCGGCACCGTTTTCGACGGGGAGGACATCCTCGACGAAGTCGTGGCAACCGTTTTTCGCGCCCCCCATTCCTACACCGGGGAGGATGTGGTCGAGATCGCCTGTCATGGCTCGCTGTTTATCCAGCAGCGTTTGCTCGAACTCCTGGTGCGGCGCGGGGCGCGTCTGGCCACCGGCGGGGAATTTACCAAGCGGGCTTTTCTCAACGGCCGGATGGACCTTTCGCAGGCTGAAGCGGTAGCCGACCTGATCGCATCGGAATCCTATGCCGCCCATGCGACAGCCGTATCCCAGATGCGGGGGGGGTACTCGCAACGGATCTCCGGTCTGCGGGGTCAGTTGCTGGAGTTTGCCTCGTTGGTGGAACTGGAACTGGATTTTTCCGACCAGGATGTCGAATTTGCCGACCGAACCCGTCTATCTGCGCTTCTGTCTGAAGTCCGCGGCACTTTGCAACAGCTTGCAGATTCGTTCTCTTTGGGAAATGCCATTCGCAACGGCATTCCGGTAGCCATCGCCGGCGAACCGAATGTAGGCAAATCGACCCTGCTCAACGCTCTTCTGGGCGAGGAAAAAGCCATCGTTTCGCCCATTGCCGGCACTACCCGTGATACGATCGAGGATCGGATCACCATTTCCGGTTTTGTGTTCCGCTTTATCGACACCGCCGGGTTGCGTTCCACGGACGACACCGTCGAACGGATGGGCATCGAGCGCGCTTACCACAAGATCGAACAGGCCTCGGTCGTCATCTGTGTGCTGGACGCGACGGATTTCCCTCCCGAGCGCCGGCAGCGTTTTTTCGCCTTCCGGGACAAGTACCGGGACAAGCGCCTGGTTGTCGTGTGGAACAAGGTGGACGAATTGTCCGGCGCATTGCCGGTGGATATTCCGGGGGCTTTGTCCATTTCGGCACGTACCGGTTTCGGGTTGGATGCCTTGCGGCAGCGCCTGACCGATTTTGTAGGGCAGGGGGAGGTCTCCGACCGGACGATCGTTACCAATGCCCGGCATTACGACGCACTGGTGCGCGCCTTGCACTCGATCGACTGTGTGGAAACAGGCTTGTCCAATGGGCTTTCCGGTGATCTGTTGGCGGTCGACCTGCGCCAGGCGATCGATGCGCTGGCCGAAATCACGGGCGATATTACCGACGACGATATTTTAGGCTCTATTTTTTCGAAGTTTTGCATCGGCAAATAGCGGCTTGTAAACAACCATAACCAACTATAACCATTTAGAATAAAGTCGCTGATATTCAGTGACTTTTGTTTTTATGTACTTTCCAGTTGCCGTTTGGAGATCACGGATTTTCTCCATATTTTCCTACCATATTTCTACCGCGGAGCAAATTCCACGCAAGCCGAAATATCACACTGACGCAGTAGTTGACGTGTGTTGACAGTGGTTTACATGTGTGGACAGTTGGGGAAATTAGGATTTATGAAAAATGACGGAAAATAGAGGGAAAATATGGAGGTAAAAAGGATTTGTCAATGGTGCGGGAAACCCTTCATCGCCAAGAAAACGACGACATGTTATTGCAGTCCGCAATGCTCAAAACGGGGCTACAAACACCGCATGATGGAGCGGAAGATGGAGCTACGCCACATGCAGGAGATGCTGGAACTGCGCTCGTCGCTGGAGAAACAGGAATACTTCACCTTTTCGCAGGCTGCACGTCTGATGGGTGTAAGCCGCCAGTACATCTACAAACTGGTCAAGGAGGAGAAGCTCCGTGCATCGCGGCTCAGCGGGAAGATGTCGTTGATACGGCGGGCCGACATCGAGCTCATGCTCAAAAGCAAGCCTTATGAGCGGTTGGTCCCGAAGGAGGACTTCAAAATAACGGAATACTATACCGCCGAGGAGATTGCCCAAAAGTACAAGGTTAACGCCAAATGGGTGTGGACCTACACTCGGCAGCACAAGGTGCCGAAAGTGCGCATCCGCCAGTTCAACTATTACAGCAAGAAGCACATCGACGCCGCCTTCGCCAAGTACGAGGTGGATTCCGACCTCACGGAGTGGTACACCCCCGAAGAGATTCAGGAGAAGTACGGCATGACCCGCATCGCCATCCGCTCGCACGTCTACCGCAACAACATCCCCTCGAAGAAGGAGCACGGGCAGATCTACTACTCCAAACTCCACTTCGACCTCTCGAAGAGCAGCGCTGAGGAAAGTAAGGCCGAATACTACACCGTGAAGGAGGCAATGGAGCGGTTCCACCTCTCGCGCGACGCGGTGTACGGCGTGTTGCAGTTCCACCAGATCCCCCGCGAGAAGAACGGGCGCTTCGTCCGCTTCCTGAAAGTGGACTTTGACCGGGTTATGGGTGTCCGTAAGTAACCTGATTATAGGCTACCGTAAATTATTCCAAAATTAATCGTCACTGAAGGTGGTCTGCATGGTTACATTACAGTGATTTGCCAGCGAATTAATAACAACCATAAAAAATATAACATTATGAACGATTGTAAAACCGTAACATTAAGAACACGTCCTTTGAAAAACAGGATGCTGTCGTTTTATCTGGATTATTATCCTGGGTATAGAGACAAGGAAACAATGAAAGTTATCCGTCATGAATCGCTTGGCATTTATATATATGCCAATCCGAAGAACAAGCGGGAACAGGACTTCAACGAGGTAATGGCCGAGAAGGCTGAAGCCATCCGTTGCCGCAGGTTCGAGTCGGTAGTGAATGAACGGTATGATTTCTTCGACAAGTACAAACTCAAGGCTGATTTCCTGGAGTATTTCCGTAATCAGCTCCGTAAACATGACCCAAAGTGGGAATTTGTCTATCTCCATTTCAGCAACTTCGTGCATGGGAAATGTACTTTTGAGGAACTCGACATTGATCTCTGCAACAAGTTCCGTGAGTACCTGTTGACGGCAAAGAAACTCAAGCGTAACGGACACATCACACGAAACTCCGCATCGGGATATTGGTCTACATTCAGGGGACTTCTGAAAATCCTCTACCGTAACGGACTGATCCGCAACAACGTCAACGACTTCCTCGAAAAGATCGAGACCGAGGATGTAGTCAAGGATTATCTTTCAGTGGAAGAGCTCTACAAGCTGGCCGAGACACCTTGCAAGAAGCCCGTGCTGAAGACGGCGTCGCTCTTCTCCTGTATGACCAGCCTGCGCATCAGCGACATCCTCGCCCTCTGCTGGGAGGACATCGTGGACTATTCGGCCGGTGGCAAGTGCGTACACATCATTACCAAGAAGAACCGCTCCGAGGACATCATCCCCATCAGCGAGGAAGCACTGGACCTGATCGGCTACAGCCCTGACAAGCGGGGAATGGTATTCAAGGGATTACAGCGCTGCTGGACCCAGACTTACATGAAAGGATGGATTCGTTCGGCTGGAATCACCAAGAAGATCACATTCCACTCCTATCGTAGAACATTCGCTACGCTGCAAGCGGCTGCCGGAACGGACATCCGCACCATACAGAGCATGATGGCTCACAAGAGTATAACCACAACCCAAAGGTACATGAAAGTAGTGGACAGCAACAAGCGTGAAGCCAGCAAGAAAATCACCCTGATGCGGAAAGACTAACAGGTATTTTGACCACCTGTTTTAGCGGATATAGTTTGATTTTGAGCGAAAAATCGGACTATATCCGTAATTTTTGTGTAAAATCGGACGATTATAACTCATTATTTATCAGTATCTGGAATAACGCACATAACTTTGGCGTACAATAATTCCAAATAGTGATAGAAGATGACAAATACAGAACAAATCCGAACTAAGAAAATAAGTTTTATCCTTGCGCTATCCGTTATCATTTTTGCGGC
>DVLY01000103.1 GCA_018715295.1 Candidatus Merdimorpha stercoravium
GCCCCCGGCGCTTCGCTTGCCCGCCTCAAAAAACGGATTTTTTATAAAGACAGTAAAGGGGGAGTGGGAGGAACCTTATTCCCCGGCGATCATCATGATCTCAATGTTGACGTTCTTGGGCAGGTTGGCTACCTGGTAAGCTACGCGGGCCGGTGCCGTCTCGGGCTTGAAGTATTCGGAATATACCTTGTTGACCTTTTCAAAGTCGTTGATATCCTTGAGCAGGATGGTAGCCTGGAGAACATTTTCGAAGGTCATGCCGGCCGCGCGGAGGATTTCGCCGATGTTGTCCATCACCAGGCGGGTCTCCTTCTTGGCCGAATCCAGCACCACCTTGCCCGTTTCGGGGTCGATGGGGATTTGTCCGGAGATGTAGAGCATCGAGCCGTATTTTACAGCCTGGGAGTACGCACCGATGGGTTGGGGAGCTTTGGGGGTAAAGATGATCTGTTTCATGGTATCAAGGAGTCTGGTTGATTGGTTCAGTTGAAGATAGAGCTGCGGTAATACTTGCTTTGGTCGTACTTCAAGTCGCGCAGCAGCGAAGCCGAAACGCCGATGAAGAAACTGTAGTTGGAATAGTACGAGATAGGCGCCCAGGTGAGGGTCATGTTCCAGGTGCCGAGGCTGCGGGCGAAATTGAAACGCAGGTCGGTGATCTTGCTGGCTTCGAAATCGTATCCGGTGCTCATTTCCATCTTCCATTTCTGGGAAAAGGCCAACGAGCCGCTCAGGGTGAGCGAATTGGTCTTGGTCGGTGTTTTTGAGGTTTTGCTGTACGAGTAAGTATACGAGAGCCGGATCGACCAGTCGGGGGCATAGCTCATGTAGCCATCCGGGTCGTAGGTGCCTTCCGAGTCGCTGTTTTTACTCAGTTCCGTGTTCCCGCTTTGGCCTTCTTTCTTTTTGCGGAAGTCGGCCTGGGAGACGGTAAAACCGGTGTTGAAGCTGGCGAAGGTCAGACGGGGAGGCCCGTATTCGTCGATGCGGTTGTAGTTTTCATCCACCTTGTACGGGGAGAAGTTGAACCGGAAGTTCAGGTTGACGCGGTTTTGGAAAAAGTTGGTGCTTCCCGAGATAGGGATGTCCGACAGTTTGAACTGCGCCGCAGCGAAGTTGTACGATATGCTGGTGTTGAGGTTGTTGAGCAGCTTTATCTTTTTGGTCTTCGTGCCGGTGGAGTCGCTCTTGTCCGCTACTTTGGCTTCGAAATTGTTGGAGAGTGAAAAAGCGAGGGACTGCTGCTGCCCGCCGAACCCCGGCGGCGAACTGATCCCGACCCCGGCGTCGAAGTACGAGAAATACTGGAGTTCGGCCAGTCGGTCGCCCGTCTGCACGGCGTAGTAGTATCCCCAGAATTCGGTCGAAAAGTCCGGAGAAAAGGTGTAGGATAAAGAAGGGCTCACCACATGCCGGATGGCGCGCAGGGAGCCTTTCTCCCCGAAATTGAACAGCCCGTAGAGCATCGTGGAGAGCGAAGCCGACGTGCTGAAAGTACGCAGGGCCTTGAATCCCGAAAGGGTGTCCGCTACCAGGGTGCCGCTATCCTCGTCCCAATGCTTCTGGGTGTATTTGAAGTTCCAGTCCTCGTTGTAGTTTGCACTCAGGCTCAGGCTGAAGTACTTCATCACCTTGTAGGTGGCGCTGATGGGGATGCGGTGGGTAACGCCCATCTTGGCTTTCTTCCACATGTTCGAGGTCATGAAATCGCTGATCGGCAGGTCGGATACCGTGTTGGTCCCGGTCATGGTCCACTGCAGGTTGATCTTCTCGTACCATTTCCGTCCGTCGGATTCCTTGCGCTTGAAGGGGTAGATGCGGTTCATCGTTACCAGCAGCGTCGGGAAGGTCAGGGACATCCTGTCCGTGGAGTTGTTCTGGGACTGGTTGATCGTCAGGCTGGTGGTGAAGGGCGAAGAACCCCAGGTCTTGCTCAGGTTGATGGAGGACGAGGTAACGGAATTGGTGATGTAGTTGTTGGTATAGATCTGATCCAGCGAATTCTGGTAATATCCCGACGACGAGAAATTGACATTGGCCGAAAGGGAAAGCCCCGGCATCCACTTGCTGTCCTGGCGGTGGCTCCAAGTCAGGCTCCAAGGGCGGCTCTTGCTGTAGTTCGGCAGGCCGATCTCGCCGTACACCGTGTTGGAAAAGTCGAACGAAAGGCTTCCCGAGAAGTGGTATTTCCAGATGTAATTCAGTGTGGTACGGATCGCCCAGGAACCTTTCGTGTAAATGTCCCCCCGGACTTCGGCGTGGAGGTAGTCGTTGAATACCAGGTAATACCCCAGGTTCCGCAAGCCGAACCCTTGGTCGTTGGTCACATCGTAACTGGGTAGCAGTACCCCCGAGGCCGGATAGGTGTTCAACGGGAAAAAGGCGAACGGCAGTACCAGCGGAGTGGGCACATCCGCGATGTACAACTGGGAAAAACCGGCCACGAGGCTTTCTCCGGCGGTCATTTTCACCCGGCTCGATCGGATGTAGTAATCCGTCTCTTCGCCCGTGCCGTCTATCCAGCCGCGAAGTTTTTCATCGGTGGAAAAATAGAAGTCGGAAGCGTAGTAGACGTTTTCCCCTTCCTTGCGCACGTCCCGTCCCGCTCCGTAGCCTTCCTGCTGGCTGGTCTTCACGTTGCGGATGTAACCGCGCTGGGTGTTGTAGTCGTACACCATCGAATAGGCGTCGTACTGCTGGTCGCCCTGGGTGAAGATGGGTTTTTGGGTCTGCAAACCGGTAGAGTCCAGGATGGAACGCGCATAGGCAATGCCGTTGGCGTAGTCCAGCATGATGTACCCGGCCTGGATCTTTACATCGCCGTAGACGATCTGCGCCTCGTCGTAGAAGTAAGCCCGCTTGGTCGTTTCGTCGATGTCGTAAAACCCTTTCGCCTGGTAATTGACGTCGCTCATCAGGATGCGGTCTTTTCGCAGCGCCGCACTGTCGGCTACCGTGAGGGTATCGGAAAAAGGATCCACTGCGGTGGAATCGCCCGGAAGGAGGCCGGGGATGTTTTCCGGAAAGGCCATTTGGTCGCCTGTCCAGGAAAGGCTGTCGGTCGCCTGCGCAGGAAGTTCCGGTACGGCCAGCGTGGTGGTATCGGCGGGCAGCAGCGCAACGCCTCGCTCCGTCGGCCGGATATGGGCGTATGCAGCCTGGGCAAAAAAGGCAAGCAGCAAAAAAAACGTTAGTATGCCTTTGCGATTTGTGTACAATGCTTTTAAGTAATAATTTTGCTGGGGAGTTGCCCGTATGCCCGTATTTTCCCCGGATGGTTTTACAAGGCTCAAAATTATCAAATTTTTACGGCTTTGGCTGTCCTTGCGCGCGTTAATGCGGTGCGAAATTTGATCTTTCGGAGTTTTGCGGAAAAGGGCAACGGACAATAAATTGATAATGAATAAAATATGTTTTTGAGAAAAGATAGGTTCTTCGCTTGGGGTACCCGAGGATGGATCGGGGCGCTTCTCCTGTTGGCCGCCGGATTTTTCCCGGGACAGGTACACGCCCAGTCGCCGGGCGAAGGGAAATTCATCGTCGTGCTGGATCCCGGCCATGGGGGGAAAGATCCCGGAACGCTCGGGACGCGGCGTACCCGCATCTATGAAAAGCACGTGGTGTTGGCCGTGGCGCAAAAACTGCGGGATATGTTGCAGGACAGTCTGCCCGATGTGCGAGTCATCCTTACGCGCGACGGAGACCGGTATCCTTCTTTCAAGGAGCGGGTCGATGCCGCCAACAAAAACCGGGCCGATCTGTTCGTCTCCATCCATTGCAATGCGGCAGGTAGCAGTGCCGCATGTGGAGCGGAGACCTATGTGATGGCCACCAACACGTCGGCAGCCAATCTCGAAATCTCCAAAACGGAAAACGCTCCGATGCTCATGGAGGAAAATTACCGGGAAGTGTATCGCGGTTTCGATCCCGATGACCTGGAGTCGAATATCGGGAAGAACATCGAGCAATTTGCCAACATGAAGCACAGCATCGCTTTCGCAGCCTTGGCACAGGAGGGGATGAACCGCATTGGAGGACGGAAAGACCTCGGGGTCAAGCAAGCCGTGCTGTACGTAACTTATGCCACGATCGTCCCGGCTGTGCTGGTGGAACTGGGCTTCTTGTCCAACCGTACCGAAGAGTCCTTTTTGCATTCCGAACATGGACAGACCCTGATGGCCCGTTCGTTGTACGATGCCATTCGTAAGTACAAGATACGTTTCTACGATGTGCTCGAAGGCAATACCTCCTCGGCGTCCAGCATCGAAAGCGTGATGTCCGCCGTGCTGGCCGACCCCTCCTCCGAAGGACAGGATCGGGATGCCGCCTCTGCGGTACAGTATTGCGTGCAACTCACCGCTTCGCCCAAAGCACTGGATGTGCGAACGAACGTACTGCTGAAAAAATTCCGGGGAGTGGTGTATTTCCGGGAAAACGGGATGTACAAGTACACCACGGCGCGGGTATCGCGCTATGCCCAAGCGGTGGAGGCACTCGCGGACGCCCGGGAAAAGGGAGCGAAGGATGCCTTCATCGTGGCCTTTCGCGGCGACGAAAAGATCGATGTAGCCCGGGCGCGCTCGCTTTCGGGGGAATAATCCGTTGGCGGCTTGACGGTTTTTCTCTACCTTTGCACGGATAAGCTAACGAAAAAACGGTTTCGGCCTTGAAATACAAGAGAGAATTCAAGATAGGATTGGTGAGCTTCGTGATCCTCATCGCATTTATCTGGGGTGTGAATTTCATCAAGGGGCACAATTTCTTCAGCCCGAACAACAGTTATTATGCCGTGTATCCTTCTTCGGGAGGCTTGCAGACCGGGCGTGTGGTCAAGATCAATGGCGTAACGGTAGGCTTGGTGTCGGACATCAGTTTTTATTCTCCCGATCTGGACAGCGTCGTAGTGCGTTTCGATGTGGACAAGAAGTACCGCTTCACCCGCAATTCCATCGTGGAGATCGGTTCCGGGACCTCGCTCATGTCGGATGTGGAGATGAACATCGTGCTCGCCCCCGGCGGAATGCTGGCCGAGGACGGGGATACCCTCCAGGGGGTTCTCAACGGAGGGTTGATGGAGATGATCGGTAGCACGATCAAGCCGCTGCGCACCTCGATGGTCCAGACTCTGGCTTCGTTGGATTCCGCGCTCAAGCGGGTAAATGAGTTGATGGACCAGGAGAACCAGGCGAATATCTCCTCGTCGCTGGCCTCGCTCTCCGTTACCCTGGGAAATACCCGGAAGATGTCGGCCGATCTGGCGGCCCTGTTGGATCAGGAGCAAGGGCAGATCCCCCGTATCGCCGACCACCTGGCTTCCGGCACGGGCAAACTGGACAGCCTGCTCGCGGAGGTTTCGGCAGAGGATTTTGCCTCCACGCTGGCCGATCTGCGCAGTACGTTGGCCAACCTGACGGAGATCACGGCCAAGGTCAAGGCCGGCGAAGGCACCGTAGGCCGCTTGTTGGAAGACGGGCAGGTCTATGACAATCTGGTCGAGGCTACCCGTTCGCTCGATGCGCTGCTGGCCGATGTAAAAGCCAACCCGGGGCGCTACGTCAATGTCTCGGTCTTCGGCAAGAAAGAGCCTACCGAGACCAGCCGGGTGAAGGATTCGCTGCGGGCGGCCCGCCTTCGTGCCCGCGCAGCCGAATAATGATTTCTCCCGCCTTGTCTTGCGGGGGAGGGGTCAGGCGGTCGCGGCGCGATAATACCATCCTGTGATATTTTTTGAAAAATGACAGGCATTTCCCTTTGGCTGTACGTGTTTTTCGCCGGGGTGGTCGCGGCGGCCATCCTTTGGCGTGCGTGGCGCATCCTTCGCGCTTGCCGCAGCGGAAAGGAAACGCCTGCGGCGCATCCGCGTCCTCCGTTCGGGGATCGCTGCGGGACGGACCTGCGGACTTTTTTCCAAAAACGTTGGGCGGCAGTGCTTCACACGGTGCTGGTGTTTTCGTTCCTGGGGATGTGCGTGGATGCGTTGTGGTATCCGTTGGGTGCGGGGGGAGAGGCTTACCGTATCTTTTCGGCGGGCAACGCAGCCCTGGCTGCGGCGGCTATCGCCGCCGCAGCAGGGCTGCTTGCCCGCCGCATTCGTTCCATCGCGCGTTACTGGAGCCTTTCCCCCGCCCAGCGCCGGGACGGTTTTGCCGTGCTGGGCTTGGAGATCGCCTCGGCTGCTACGCTGTTGGCCGTGTACGCAGGCTGGCAGCAGGGAGCGTGGTGGCATTACGGTATCCTGCTCGTTTTCGGACTGTACATCACCTTTTCCAAGCACCTGCACATATTCCTGGCGCCGGTGTATTTGGCCGTCTTCGGCCGGAGGGAGACCTTTTCCCCCGATGACATGCCGGAAGTAGCCCGCGAACTGGACGTATTGGAGGGGCGCGCCCCCGTTTCGGAAACGCCGCCGGAGCGGATGGGAGCCTGTCAAGCGTCGGACCTTACGCGCGGAAGGCTGCTTTCCGCCTTTTCCTGTACCGAATGCGGGCGGTGCGAAAGCGTTTGTCCCGTGGCGGCGATAGGAGTTCCGCTTTCTCCCCGGAAGATCGTGGCGGAGGTGCGGCGTGCAGCGATGGGAGAGGATGATGGCGTGTTGTACGACAAGTCCATCCTTCGGGACGAAGCCTTTGCCTGTATCTCGTGCGGGGCTTGTCTGGAGGCATGTCCCATTGCGATCTCTCCGATGGACCTTCTGCTCCAGGTGCGTCGTTATGCCGTGTTGGAGCAGGGGGAGCTTCCCCCCGAAGAAGCCCGTGTGGCGGAAAGCATCGTAGCTACGGGCAATCCTTGGGGAATGGAAACGGCAGGCGAGGAGGCGGCGGAAGAAAGGATTCCGCTGGCCGATCCCGAGCATCCGACCGAGTACCTGTTGTGGCGGGGTTCGATGGGGATTTATGATCCGCAGGGGCGTGCGGCCGTTCGGACGGCTGCCCGTCTGTTGGACGCAGCGGGGGTGTCCTGGTCGGCTTTGCCGCAGGAAGAGGAATGCGACGTGGCCGATCTGTTGCGTTACCAGGGGGATGAGTGGACGTTTTTGACCGCTGCCCGCCGCAATATCGAGTGTTTGCACCGGTATGGGGTGCGCAGGATCATTACCCCGTGTCCTCACAGCCTGTCGGTATTGCGGGATCAGTATCCTTCGCTCGGGGGAAGTTTTTCGGTGCAGCACCTCTCGGAATTCGTCCTGCAGGCTCTCCGGAAAGACAGGCTGCGATTGCCCCGTACCCTGGAGGGGCGAACGGTGGTGTATCACGATCCATGCCGGCTCTCGCGGGCGCACGTCGTGGAGGCTCCCCGGGAAGTGCTTCGGGCGCTCGGGGCGCAAGTGGTCGAGGCGCCGCAGGCCGGGCGAGGTTCGATGTGTTGCGGTGGGGGCGGGTATTTTGCGGAAGGGGAAGCCCCTGCGGGGATCGCTGCCCGGCGGATGGAACAACTGGCTTCTACCGGGGCGCAGGAAGTGATCACGGCCTGTCCGTACTGTTATCAGGTATTGTCGCAGCTTGCCGGAGAGAAGGTTCTTCCGGTGTCCGATTTGACACAGTGGCTGCGGGTCTGAATGGGATTTTGATAAGACAGGAGGCGTCTCGGTTCCGTCAAGGGCGAAAATGTTGTTTTCGATTTACCGCTGCGTTGGCCTTTGCGTATATTTCCGTATCTTTGTCCCGATTGCAGGGGTCGGTTTTTGGCTTTGACAGCAAGGTCGGCCGAGATGTAAGCACGTCGGGCTCACGAAGTACGGCCCGTTAATCCTGATCTTCGGAATACAACTGGCGAAAACAATTACGCTCTTGCTGCTTAATCCTTCCAGGAAGCATTAAGCCAACGTCCGCTCCAGGAGCGGAGGCGGGATGCCTCTCCGAAGCCACGTCCTGCGGCGTCGGGCAAAGGGGTACCGTAAAAGCGGGAACAAGCCTGCGGGAGTTCCGACCGCAGGACGGAAATTGCACCGGAACGTAAGCTGCGGACAAGGGTGTTTGCGACTATGCCGCGGCCTGACAACCTTTCACAAAATAAGCGTGTAGAAAGCATTGAGGTTGCTTGTTTGGACCCGGGTTCGACTCCCGGCGACTCCACAAATCCCGTTTCTCGGAGAGGGAAACGGGATTTTTTTGTTTCTCAAGAAAACCTTTGCCGCTTTTTTAACTTCCTCCGCCCTTGCGGGAAAATATCCCGCGCCGTATCTTGCACGGAAAATCCTGCATCAATACAAAACGACATACACCGATGAAAAAAATTTTCCAACTGCTCCTGGTACTCTGCCTGCCGGCCGCAGCCCACGCCCAGTACTTCGAACTGACCCCCGATGGTTTTGTCAATGCTTCCGATCCGTCCAAAAAATACGTCGTGCTGGAGTTCCCGGACAATAACCAAAAGCAAGCCTACGACAAGGTCGACCAATATTTCCAGTCTGCTACCGAAAAATCGTACGATGTGGTGCGCGTGCCCAACGACCGTATCTCGGCCACCGCAACTACCCCGATAACCGCCCAAGCGGGGATTTTTCCCCGTCCGTACGATACCCAGTACACGCTGACCATCCGTTTCAAGGACGGGAGGATACGCATCGACGGCCCCTCGATCGACCAAATGTCCGCCGAGGACGGTAAACTGCGCCTGTATCCTACCGAACCGCAAAAAGGAGTGGATGGATATTTTATTTTCGGCAAAGACGGCAAAGTGAAGAACAACCCGGGAAAGGAAAACCTGGAACAGTTTTTCAACGATTTCGTCAATGAAATCATCGTCGTATTCAAAACAACAGATACTTCCGACGACGATGACGACTGGTGAGCCATCCGGAGGCTCCTTGCTTCGAAATAAGACCGTACAAGCATTTGAAGAGCGTGCAAACGAAAAGCCCTCCGGCGGAAGATTCCGCCGGAGGGCTTTTCGTTTGCACGGATACCTGCCGAAGCCTTATTTCTCTTCAGGCAGGCAGAATATCGTTACACTGTTCTCGCGGTCGATGTATTTGCGGGCCGTATCGCGTATCTTCTGGGCGGAAAGCGCATCGATCCACTTCTTCTGATCGAGAATCTTATCTACCGGTTTGCCCAGTTCGTACTGCTGATCCAGTGCCGAGAGCCAGAAATTATTCTTTTCGATGTTCTCGGCCCACTGAACCAAGTTCTGAGCTTTCTGGTCGGCCACTTCCTTCTCGGTCGGTCCCTCGGTCAGGAGTTTGTCCAGTTCGGACAAAGCGCGCTGGCGCAGCGCCTCGTACATCTCCATGTTGGAGGCAAAGACGATGCGGAAGGCAGCTTCCCCGCGCGGAGTATAAGTAGCCTGGCCGATAGCTCCCGGGGAGTACGTACCGCCCATCTCCTCGCGCAGGGCGTTGATCAGGCGCATCATCAGGATACGGCCGAAGACCTGCAGGTCGAAAGCAGCCTGGGAATCGTACTCGACGTCTTTTTTCCAATAGATGTCCACCTGGGTTTTCTCATCAACCCCTTTGTGGAAGGTGGCCGAAACCGGGCCTTTCGGGTAGTCGAGGTTCATGTCCTTGTACTGTTCCTTGACACCTTTGGCCGGCAGGGAAGCCAGGTAAGTCTCGACGAAAGGCTTGATCTGGTCGAGGGTAAAGCTGCCCACGAAGAAGAACGTAAAGTCGTCCGCTCCGGCGAAACGCTCGCGGTAGATCTGCTCGATGCGCGAGAGGTCCATCCGGTCGTACTGTTCGGGCAGGTAGAAAGCCGGCAGGGAACGCGGATTGCCGTTGCCCAGCAGTTCCTTTTTCTTGTACTGGAAATAGCTCTCCGGATCGTCCATTGCGTTGGCCACGCGGTCCTTCATGTTCTTTTTGTACACCTGGAAGTACTCCTGGGTAAAGTTCGGCGCGGTGAAATCCAAGTAGATAAGCTCGAAAGCCTCTTTCATGTCCTTCTGAACGAAACGCCCGCTCATCCCCTCGAAATAAGCGGCGATATACGGCATTACCGACACGTTCTTGCCGGCCAACAGCTTTTGCAGGTCGGTATCGCGGATGCCGTTTACACCATCCAGAACGGCCGTAGCGTTGGAAATGTTGATGTCATCCTCGGCCGTGTAGAGCGAACGTCCACCCCGGCTGGTAGCCGAGAAGAGGATTTCGTCGTCCTTGAACGTAGTGGGCTTGAGCACCACCTTGGCACCGTTGGAGAGCGTCCATTCGGTTACGCCCACCTCGGCATACGATTTTTCCGAAACCACCCGTCCGGCCTGCGGAGCCTGCTCCATCAGCTGGGTAGCGGTCAGACCGTCTTCGTAGGGCTGGATCGTCTGGTCTTTTTCCACGGCATCGAATACCCCGACCAGTTCCTCGGCCGTGGGATAAGGCTGTCCCTCGGGGCCCAGGACGATGACCACGCGGTTGTCGTCGGTGATCAGGCTCTGGGACAAGGCATTCACCTGCTCCAGGGTAACGGTCGGCAGGGCAGCCTTGATCAGGTTGTACTCGAAAGCAATGCCGGGAATGGGCTCATGCTCCAGGAAAGCGCGGATGTACTCATCGACCCGGTTTTCGGACAGGGTCTTGTCGCGGTTGGCATAGCTCTGCTCGTAGCCGGCGAGCAGCATGGCCTTGGCACGCTCCAATTCGCTTTCCGTAAATCCGTAGCGCTGTGCGCGTTCCGTCTCGGTCAGCAAAGCCTTGAAGGCCTCCATCGAACCTCCGGGGGCACATACGGCCACGGCCATGAAAGCATCGGCCGGACGCAGCAGCGACGAATAACCCGCTCCGGCATACATGAACGGAGCACCCGGCTTCTGGGACATTTCGGTAAGGCGCTGGGAAAGCATCAGACCGTAGAGCGTCTTCATGACCGAAGACACATAGTCGCCTTGTGTTTCGTCGATGCGGGAAGGGATCTTGAACATCACCTGCACCTGCGTGCCGGACATTTCCTTGTCGGTTACCACCACGGCTTTCGAGTCGGCATGATGGGGGATCTGGATCTCCTGACGGATGGGAGCTTTTTTCGGGTTTTTGGCCTTACCGAAGTGCTCCTGGATGGATTTCTCGACCACAGCCGGGTCGATGTCGCCCACCACGATCAGTGCCATGTTGTCCGGGCGATACCAGGCGTGGTAAAAGTCGCGGATCGTCTGGTAGGGGAAGGTCTTGAGGATCTCTTCCTTACCGATGGGCAAACGGTCGGGATACTTGGAACCGTAGAGCAGCACGGGGAAGAATTTTTCGCGCATACGGTCCATCGCACCCTTGCCCAGGCGCCATTCCTCGAGGATCACGCCGCGTTCGTCGTCGATCTCCTGGTCTTCAAAAGCCAGGTGGAAGGCCCAGTTTTCCATGATGCGCATACCCTCCTCGAATTTGTCGGAAGGGATGGGCAGCATGTACACCGTCTCGTCGAACGAAGTATAGGCATTCAGGTCATTACCGAAACGGATACCCATCGACTCGATCTGTTTGACCACGGAGTTGCCGGGGTAGTCCTTCGACCCGTTGAAGGCCATGTGCTCCACGAAGTGGGCCAGACCCTGCTGGTCGTCGTTCTCCAATACGCTGCCGGCATTGACCGCCAGGCGCAGTTCGACTTTGTTTTCCGGCAACTTGTTTTGCCGGATGTAGTACGTAAATCCGTTTTTGAGCTTGCCCACTTTCACGGCCGAATCCACCGGAAGCGGCGCCGAGGGGTCGTACTGGAACTCCTGGGCAAAAGCCGCGCTCCCGCCCCATACGAGCAGGACGGAAAGCAGCGCGATTTTTCGAAGAAAATTCATGTCAGTTTGTGTTTTATGGATTTGTTTGTGTGATGATACAAAGGTAAAAGAATTCCGTCCGATTTTCTCGCCCCGATCAAGGCATCTTGGGAAGCGAGAACGAGTCCAACACCGTCTTTTCCGGACGGACCACGCGTCCCCACAGGTTTACCTTGCCCCGGAACCCGTACCACGCGCGGCAGATGAGCACGAACACCACCCCGGCCACCGCCATTACCAGCGTATCGGTCCAGCCCACTTCGGGAGAAAGATCGCGGAACACGGCCGCCGTGTCGAATACCATGCCGTTGCTGGTAACCAGCAGCGAACTCATCAGGTTGTTGGCAAAGTGCATCCCGGCCGCCAGTTCGATCCCGTCGTCCTTGATGGCGACAAAGCCCATGATGAGCCCCATCAGGACGTACTGCGGCATGGCGGTCCAGAAACCGAAGGTATCGATCTCCGGATTGGCCGAGTGCATCAGCCCGAAGAGCAGCGAAGTGGCCAGCAGGGCCGCCCAACGGTACCGGAACAGCAAGGCCGAACCCTGCATGAGGTATCCCCGGAACAGCACCTCTTCAAAACCCGTCTGGAACGGGAAGAGCACCAATCCCACCAGCAAGAGCGGGAAAAACTTCGACGGCTCGAAATTCAGCACCACGTCGGCATCCGTGAGGACCTGCTGGACCGTTACCAGGGTTACCAGAACACCCCATACCAAAAATCCGAACCCGAAACGGCGCACGTCCCAGCGCTTCCGTCCGGTGGTATAGTCCGTGAAACGTTTTTTCTGAAAAATTCTGGCAAACACCACCAGCGCCAACAGGCCTACCGCAAACGAAAGGAGCATCAAGGCCAGTCCCGCGGTGTCCCTCACTTGGGAGAGCGCCGCCGTATCCCCGGCCTGGACGGCATCCAGGTTGGTCATCATGGCATAAACAGCAAACGGGATACCTCCCACCTGCGCCAAGACAAACACCAGTACCAGCACCAGCAGGTAGAGGTACCACTTGTTTTTACCGATAAAGGATTTTTGCAGAAACATTTTTTTTCGATGGTTTTACTTATGGTTTTCTGTTGATTGCGATGATTTTTCCACGCCCGATTTTTTATCCTACCTCTGATCCGCACCCGGAAATCCAGCCCGGGGACATTCCTTTTTTCATTTCAGAGAAAATCGCTACTTTTGCGGAAAAATCGTACATTTTTTACCTATTCTTCCTCCTCTTCCGGCGGGGAGGGCACATATTCCAGGATTTCCCCCACCTGGCAGTCCAAGGCCCGGCAGATGGCCGAAAGGGTGGAAAAACGGATGGCTTTCGCCTTGCCCGTCTTGAGGATGGACAGGTTGGCCGGAGTGATGTTTACCCGCTCGGCCAATTCGTTGAGGGACATCTTCCGCCGGGCCATTACCACGTCTATGTTTACGATGATCGCCATAGCCTTCCCTCCGTCATACCGTCAATTTCTGTTCTTCACTCATCCTGTACCCGATGTGGAACACCTCGGCCAGGAACAGGATCACCACGCCGATGAACAGTTCCGGGATCGAATCCACAGGCACACCCGCATCCAGCACCCACTCGCCCTGGGGCGCATACCGTTGCAGCATCTCGATGGAATTCAGGTGCATCAGGTACGTAGCTACATCGGAAAGGATCGTAGCCAGGAGCACCGCCCAGGCCAACCATTTCATGTAGCGGATCACCTTGTGGGAGAAAACCGTCCCGGCGCGCAAACTGCGCCGGATCGAACCCAGGATGAGAAACAGCAGGACGAAAACCGCGATCTGGCAGAACAGACCCAGGACCAGCAATACGTACGAAGACAGGACCTTCGGCGTGTAGACCTCCCGTGCATCCGTTCCCGAAACCAGCACGTTGTACGAATATACCCCGGGCGTGCAGACCTGTACCGTACTGTCGGGCGAGGTATAAACCGCCGTTTCCGGTCGGGAAAACAGCTCCCCGTTCATCACGTCGAAGTCCAGCACGGCAAAAACAGGTTCCCCTTTCGAGGTGGACATTTCCACGCTCAGGTCCATCCCTTCGGCCGCCCCGCGGAAAAAACTCAGCGCATTGAGCAGCACCATGCCCACTACCATCGCAAAAAGCCCTATGTACAGCCTGCGTACCCGTCTGATGTTTTGCTTTTCCATCGTCTTGTCGGTTTCTTGTCTTCGATAGATGTGCGCTCCGGCCGATTCGCGGGCGTAAAGCACGGGACAAAGATAAAGACGTATTTCTGAAAAACAAATAAAATTTATCGTTTTTCGATAAATTTTTATTGAAAGAAGAAAATTGCCCGGGAGCATCTCCGCGACAACTTCGCCTCAAGGCAGACCTTGAGTGCAGTGCGGGCGGGTTTCCCGGGGGCAAAAGCCCC
>DVLY01000104.1 GCA_018715295.1 Candidatus Merdimorpha stercoravium
AATGAGCGACAGGATCCTCGCTGCGGAGTATTTTGGAATACTCGCCGCAACTTGCCAACGATACCGCCAGAGCGCAGAGCAGACCTATTTTAATGCGTGATAGTAACATAGGTGCAAATGTATGAATTTTATCCGTTCACGTGAAAAAAAAGTCGAAGACTCGGGCAAAGATACAGGATAATCTGACGCGGCGCACAACCGGCCTCCTTAAATAAATCATAAGATTTTTTGCCAAACGGCCTTTTGCCACCGGGGAAAACAATACAAACTACTGTAAAACAAGCGATATAGTTTTTATCTATCCCGACAAAGAAAAACAATTATACGCAACGCACCCCCGCCGGATAAAAAGCCGTACCTTTGTTACAACAAAAATCATATAAGAACTATACAAACATCCAGATCCTATGAAAAAGAAATTCATCTGCACCATCTGCGGTTACGTTCACGAAGGGGATTCCGCTCCCGAAAAATGCCCCCAGTGCCATGCTCCGGCCAGCAAATTCAAGGAGTTGGTAGAGGGTGAAGGCGCCCTTGCCTTCGTAACCGAACACGTGATCGGCGTGGCCAAAGGCTGCGACGAGGAAATGATCAAGGACCTCAACGCACACTTCACCGGAGAATGCACCGAAGTGGGCATGTACCTGGCCATGAGCCGTCAGGCCGACCGCGAAGGCTACCCCGAGATCGCCGAAGCCTACAAGCGCTACGCTTGGGAAGAGGCCGAACACGCCAGCAAATTCGCCGAACTGCTGGGCGATGTGGTATGGGACACCAAGACCAACCTGGAAAAACGCATGCAGGCCGAATGCGGCGCGTGCGAAGACAAGATGCGTATCGCCAAACGCGCCAAGGAACTGAACCTGGACGCTATCCACGATACGGTTCATGAAATGGCCAAGGACGAGGCTCGCCACGGCAAAGGCTTCGAGGGACTCTACAACCGCTATTTCAAGAAATAAGTCTGCCCGGCGGAAGGGCAACCTCCGCCATCAGCAGCAATGTTCATGAAAAACTTTCCGCGATGAGCGGGAAGTTTTTCTCTCCATTCACCGTAAAAAACACAACAACGACATGGCAAAAGAGATCACAGACGCTAATTTCGCCGAGATCACCCGCGAAGGGGTGGTCGTGGTCGATTTCTGGGCTCCCTGGTGCGGTCCGTGCCGCATGGTGGCACCCATCATCGACGAACTGGCCGAAGAATATGCAGGAAAAGCCGTCATCGGCAAGGTCAATGTGGACGACAACCCGGGGGTTTCCGCCTCGCAGAGCATCCGCAACATTCCGACCCTGCTGTTCTTCAAAAACGGACAACTGGCGGACAAGCACGTGGGTGTGGCTTCCAAGTCCGACTTGAAGGCCAAGATCGACGCGCTTCTCTAATCTATCCTCTTCCCGCAAGAGCCGGAAGTCGGCGCGTGCGGGAAGAGTGCAAGCAAAAGCCCCCGGGGGAAAGTCCCCCGGGGGCTTTTGCTTGCACGCCCTGAGCGGTCAGTGTTTGCGCTTGAGCGAGATCGCGTAAAGGAACGTATAACCCAGAATAGCGGCCAATACGGAAGCCAACAGGATAGCCAGTTTTGCTTCGGCCGTATAATTCATCGCTATCTCCCGGATAGACAGGTCCGTCGTGCGGAAAGCCAGTTCAGTGATGAACAGCGCCACGGTAAAGCCCATACCGGCTATGATCCCCATCCCGAAGATGTGTTTCCACTTCACGCCCTCGGGCAGTTTGCCGATGCCCAGTTTGACGAACAGGAGCGTAAAGAGGAAGATACCGATCGGTTTACCCACCAGCAGGCCGATCCCCACGCCGAGCGCCACCGGAGTAGCGATAGCCTGGGTAAAGCTCAAATCGCCGCTCACGTTCACTCCGGCGTTGGCCAAAGCGAAGACCGGCATCACCACCAGCGCCACCCAGGGAGCCAGCGTCCGCTCGACGCTCGCCAGCGGGCTTTCCGCATATTTGGTGAGCTGTTTCAATTCGAAGTACGTATCCGAAGTTTCGGTATCGGGCATCCCCCGGAATATCGTCTCGTGTCCTTTGTCCTCGATCTTGCCGAGCAGTTTCTTGGCCTTGGCCGCGTAATCCTTGGGCAACATCCCGGCGTTGGTCGGGAACGCAAAGCCCATCAGCACCCCGGCGATGGTGGCATGCACCCCGGATTCGAGGATCTGCGTCCACACCACGACAAATCCCACCACGTAGTACACCCAGCGGGTACGGGCATTGACCATGTTGGAAAAGAACAGGAAGGCCACCCCGATCATCGCAATGGCCAGCGCGCCGGTATTGAGGTGTTCGGTATAGAAGAAGGCGATCACCGCGATCCCTCCCAGGTCGTCCGCCACGGCCAAGGTCATCAGGAATATCTTCAGGCTCAAAGGCACCCGTTTGGCCAACAGGGAGATCACCGCCAGCGAGAAAGCGATGTCGGTAGCCATCGGGATACCCCAACCTTGCTCGGCGATGTCGGCCGCATTGTGGTTGAACAGATGGTAAATGATGGCCGGGGCCAGCATTCCGCCCAAAGCGGCGGCAATGGGCAGGATCGCTTTCTTGAACGAGGAGAGTTTTCCGGCGACGAATTCGCCCTTGAGCTCCAGTCCTACGCTAAAGAAGAAGATGACCATCAGCAGGTCGCTGACGAACAACTGCAGGCTCTTCAAATGGATCGACATGAAGTAGGATACGTGTTCGACCACCTGCCCATTTTCCAGTGCTTTCTCCACGTGTTTGCCCAGGTTGAGGGTCAAAGGCTGGTTCCACACTGCATTGTACGTATCGGGCGAGACGTTCGCCCAGACAAATGCTGCTACCGCAGCGAAAAACAACAGCCCGCCGGTAAAGGTCGGTCCGGCGAGAATGCTTCGGAGTTTTTTCAGTTTCATTCCCATAATTTTCGCTATCTTTTATCCTTGTTCTTCCTTTTGCCATTCTGCGCACCCCGAGGATCCTTCCCTAAAGAGAGTCAACCTTTCCTCCCCTACCATCTCTTTTCCCTCCGCCCGGGAAATCCCGAAGCAAGGGACATTTGGCCGGGAGCGTGTCCGTAAAGCCTTACAGCATCTTTTCCAAATCCTTTCCGATGTCCCGACGGCAATACGCCCCCTCGAAATGGATCCGGTCGACATTGGCATAGCTCTGCACCAGTGCATCGCGGAAATCGTCGGCATAGGATGTTACCGCCAGTACGCGTCCCCCGTCGGTGAGCACCTCCCCCTGCGGGGAAAGTTTCGTCCCGGCATGGAATACGACACTGCCCTGCACGGCATCGAGCCCGGCGATCGGCTTGCCTTTTTCGTACGCCTGGGGATAGCCTCCGGAGACCATCACCACCGTAACGGCGGCGCGGGAGTCGATCTCGAAGTTCACCTGCCCCAACCGCCCTTGGGAGGCGGCATAGAGTGCTTCGAGCAGGTCGCTCTTCACCCGGGGGATCACCGCTTCGGTCTCCGGGTCGCCCATCCGCACGTTGTATTCGATCACTTTGGGTTCGCCCCCCACGTTGATCAACCCGAAGAAGACAAACCCAGTATAGACGATCCCGTCCTTTTCCAGTCCCCGGATGGTCGGCCGGACGATGCGGTCCTCGATCTTTTTCATAAATTCCCCTTGGGCAAAGGGTACGGGTGAAACCGCTCCCATGCCGCCGGTATTGAGCCCCGTATCGCCTTCCCCGATCCGCTTGTAATCCTTGGCGGAAGGGAGCAGTTTGTAGTCGTGCCCGTCGGTAATGGCAAAGACCGAAAGTTCGATCCCGGAAAGGAACTCCTCGATCACTACCTTGGCCGAGGCTGCGCCGAATTTCCCGCCGAGGATCATCTCCCGCAATTCATCCTTGGCCTGCCGGGCGTCGGGGAGGATCAGCACCCCTTTTCCCGCAGCCAGGCCGTCGGCCTTGAGCACATACGGAGGTGTAAGGCTGTCGATGAAGGCGTCCGCCTGGTCGAGATTTTTCCGGGTGAAACTCCGGTAGGCAGCCGTGGGGATGCCGTGGCGCATCATGAATTCCTTGGCGTATTCCTTGCTGCCCTCCAGGATCGCTCCCTGACGCGAAGGGCCGAACACCGCCACGCGGGCCAACTGGGGATCGCTGCGGAAAAAGTCGTAGATGCCGTTTACCAACGGATCTTCCGGCCCTACCACCACGAAATCGATCGCATGGTCCAGCACGGCCTGTTTGATCGCCTGAAAATCGCCGACCTTGATCGCCAGGTTGGTCCCTACCTGCGCCGTACCGGCATTGCCGGGAGCGATCCACAAGCGGTCGCACATCGGACTTTGCGCTATCTTCCACGCCAGGGCGTGTTCCCGCCCGCCGGAACCGAGTATCAGTACATTCATCGTGCAATATCTTTATTGGTGAATTTCATTTTTTCCATCGCTGCCTGCAGTCCATCGGCCAAGGCACGGTCGTTGGACAAACGGGGGATCTTGTTCTGCCCGCCCAGACGCCCTACCGACTTCATGTACGCCGCGAAAGCCCCTTCGGGCAGCGGACGCACCACAGCCGGACGCAGGATGCGCCCTTGGATCAAATCCCGGTAATAGATATTCTGGTGTTGCATCTCCCGGTCGAGAACTCGGGCAAAGAGGTCGGGATCGGACGGTTTTCGGGCAAACTCGATCCACCACTCGTGGTACGGGAGCCCGCTCTCGGGGGCCACCTGCGGGGCAAGGGTAAACTCCGCCACCACCGCTCCGCTCTCCCGGGCAGCCTGGGATACCGCCCGCTCGGCTTCCGCCGCAATGACGTGCTCCCCGAAAGCCGACGTATAGTGCGCCACCCGCCCCGTTACTTTCACACGGTACGGGGAGGTAGAGGTAAACATCACCGTATCGCCGATGCTGTATGCCCACAGGCCGGAATTAGTCGTGAGGATCAAAGCGTAGTTCACCCCTGTCTCCACCTGCGAGAGGTCTATCCGGGGAGCATCCGGCTGGCCGTACCGGTCGGCCGGGACAAATTCGTAGAACAATCCGCTGTTTACCTCCAGCAGCAGGCTTCCGTCCCGGGCCACGCTGTCGGAGGCGGCAATAAAGCCTTCGGAAGCCGGGTAAGTTTCCAGCACATCCACCTCGCGCCCGATAAGCTGACGGAAACGTTCGCGGTACGGTTCGTAGTTCACCCCGCCGGTTACCATCAACGAGAAATGGGGGAAAAGTTCGCCGACCGGTTTGCCCGAGCGGGCGATGAGGCGTTCGAAATACATTTGCAGCCACGAAGGGATGCCCGAGATCAAGGTCATGTCGGCCGAGACGGTCTCATCGACAATGGCCTCCACTTTCTGCTCCCAGTCCTCGATGCAATTGGTACGGTAGGAGGGCTTGCGGTTGCCCCGCAGGTAAAAAGGCACGCAATGGGCCACGATGCCCGAGAGCCGCCCGGTGAGGATGCCGTTGCGGTTCTCCAGCACAGGACTCCCTTGCAGGAAGATCATCTTCCCACCGACGAAGTCCACCTGACCGGTAGAAAGGATATAACGCAGCAGCATGTCCCGCGTGGCCCGCACCTGGCAGGCCAGGCCTTCCCGGGTGAGCGGGATGTACTTCGTACCGGAGGTCGTCCCCGAAGTCTTGGCAAAATACGCCGGCCGGCCGGGCCAAAGCACGTCGCGCTCTCCGTCGGCGATGCGCTGGATGTAGCCGCGAAGGTCTTCGTACGTACAAAGGGGGACGCGCTGACGATACTGCCGGTAACTGCGGATGTCCCCGAAACCGTGCTCCCGCCCGAAAGCCGTATCGGCCGCGGCGGCGAGAAAACGGGAGAGCAACTTTTGCTGGGTTTCGACCGGATGGGCGGTAAAACGGTCCGAGCGGCGGATCTGACTGCGGGCAAAGGCTGTAGCAAAATACTTTTTCATCGTTCCCGCTCCTTCGCTTACATTCCGAAATTGATGTAATCCTGCGGATCGACCGACGCTCCGTCGACCCACAACTCGAAACGCACCACCGGGTTCGATGTCGCACTGGCTCCCAACCCCGTGGTGGCGATCAGGTCTCCCTGGGAAACACGGTCGCCCGGATTCTTCTGGGTAAGGCCTACGTTCTTATAGACGGTGGACATGTTTCCCGGATGGCTTATCACGAGCACATTGCCGTTCTCGGGCGTCCAGTCGCGGTAAATGACCGTTCCGGCAGCCACGGCGAAGATCGGCGTATTGGCCGGTGCCGAAAGATCGATCCAAAGATGATCGGTCGAGGGGTCGTACGGTGCGGCCATCACCGCTCCGCGCACCGGCACGGAGAGCACCTGCATCGAACGGGTGGTTACCGCAGCCTGCAAAGCCTCCATCTGCCGCTGCTCGACCTGGCGGCGGAATACCGAATCCTGTGCCGAGGCCCAGATAAACTGTTGGGCGTTTTTGGAAACCGAATCGACAAAGACCGAATCCTGCATCTTTTCCGGAGCGACATCCCCGGCCAGAATATCGCGAAGCACCGCCAGGTAGGCTTCGTTTTGCATCAGGCGTGTTTCCAGCGTATCGACCTGGGTGAGCAGACGCACCGTTTGGCGGCGCAGGGCCGGGATATCGTCGGTGATCACATACGTCTTCAGGCTGGTATAGCGCAACAGCAGGATCGTTCCCCCCACCAGCACGAGGGTAGCTACCGCCAGGAGGATGACGATGTTCATCGGGCGAAGGCGCAGGGAAAACACCTCGTGGAACATCGCTTCGTCGAAAACGATGAACTTGAAGTGATTGGTCAGCTTCCGGCGCAGACGACGACGGAAACTTTCCTTGGGTTCATTCCCGGGGTGGGATTCCTTTTTCTTAGCGGCCATTTCGTCTATCGGCACAGCTTTTTCTGCCTGCCGCGTACAAAGATAGTGAAAGCCGAGAGCAGAGACAAACGAAAACGAAGTTTTCACTTTGGTTCTGCCGAGGCGCATCCTGTTGCCAACTTGCCGCAAATCCCGTACCTTTAAGCACGGGAAAGACCATGCCTTGCAAACATCATGAAAACATTTCCGATCGTCCTCGTACTGGTACTGTATCTTGCCGCCGGTCTCCTCTCCGCTCGAGGACAAGACACCTCCC
>DVLY01000105.1 GCA_018715295.1 Candidatus Merdimorpha stercoravium
GGCAACGTAGCCAAATACCTGGCCGGCGCTGCTTATTACCGCCTGGGGCAATACGAACAAGCCATTTCGTACCTGGAGAAATACGTCGGCAAGGATGAGGTAACGCCCGCCGAAGCCCTGGGTATGATCGGCGACTGCCATGCCCAACTGGACCGTCCGGAAGAAGCGCTGAAGTATTACGAAAAAGCCGCTGCCAAACGCGACAACAACTTCACCGCTCCTTTCTACCTGATGAAAGCCGGCAACACGGCGATCTACCTCAAGAAATACTCGGTAGCCGAGAAACACTTCCGCGCCATCAAGGACAACTATCCCGAATCGGCACAGGCCGCCTCGGTGGACAAGTACATCGAGTTCGCTGCCGGAGCAGCCAAGAATTTCAAGTAAGTCGTCGTCCCTTTCCGAACCCTTCCCGAGCGTGTCCACAACCGATCTTTCCGCTTACGATCCCACCAAGGTTCCCCACGGGGCCGGGTTGCGTATCGCCATCGCGGTATCCGAGTGGAACAGCGAGATCACCGAAAACCTGTACCGCGGAGCCTTCGAGACGCTGTGCGAACTGGGGGTAGCCGCAGAGGACATCCGCCGCTGGGACGTGCCCGGCAGTTTCGAGTTGATCTACGCCGCCTCCGCCCTGCAAAAATCCGGGCAGTACGATGCGCTGATCGTACTGGGAAGCGTCATCCGGGGAGAAACCCCGCATTTCGAATACATCTGCTCGGCCGTGGCGCAAGGCATCGGAACGCTCAACGTACGGGCCGGGGAACAAGGCCTCCCGCCGGTGATCTTCGGCGTGCTGACCGACAACCACATCGACCAATCCCGCGCACGAAGCGGAGGCCGACTGGGCAACAAAGGCGTGGAATGCGCCGTGGATGCCATCCGAATGGGGCATCTGTACCGAAACTGGAATCATAAACCGATAAAATAGATCAATTTAGGGGTGCCACAATAAACGGCTGAGATCATACCCTTTGAACCTGAACCGGGTAATGCCGGCGGAGGGACAAATTTTTCGACCTCTCACTTTTATTGTTCACGTGTCGGCCTTCGGACCGCACGAAGGTACGCCCTTGCTTTTGTTTCACTTAAAAACACGCTAAAGCAATGGCTTATTTTTTTCCACGCGCTGTACTCTCGGCGCTTTTTCTCACCACAGTTTCCTTCTCTGCGCTCCAGGCGCAAAACACGGTAAAAGGCCGCGTTACCGACTCACAGGGAGAGCCCATCCCGGGCGCCAACATCACCCTGCGGCAAAAATCGCTCGTACGTGCCACCCAAAGCGACATGGACGGGTATTACCAACTCCGGGACATCCCCTCGGGCAATGCCTCGGTAGAAGCCTCCCACGTGGTTTACCAACCGGAAAAACGCTTCCTGACCGTCTCGGGTATCGAGACCGAGAATTTTGAACTCAAGGAGAACGTCGTACTCATGGACGAAGTCGTCATTTCGGCCACCCGAGCCGGCGAAGAAGACCCCTTTGCCCAGACGGTCGTCTCGTCCGAAGAGTTGCAACGCAACAACTACGGGCAGAACATCCCCTTCCTCTTGGGCGGGACTCCCTCGCTGGTCTTCACCTCGGACGACGGGACGGGATACGGCTACTCCTACATGCGCATCCGAGGCAGTGATGCTACGCGGGTGAACGTAACCATCAACGACGTACCGCTCAACGATGCCGAGTCGCAATCCGTCTTTTGGGTCAACCTGCCCAACATCGCCGCTTCGGCCGACGACATCCAGATCCAGCGCGGAGCCGGCACTTCGACCAACGGTGCGGCAGCCTTCGGCGGAAGCGTGAACATCCGCACTTCCCTGCCCTCGGACAAAGCCGGCGCGGACCTGAGCTACAACGTCGGATCGTTCGGTGCACAGAAATTCTCGGCAGCCTTCACCTCGGGACTGCTCAACGACCACTACGAACTCTCGGGACGCTTCTCCCGCGCCTACTCCGACGGGTACATCGACCGGGCTTCCTCGGACATGAGTTCGTATTTCCTCTCGGGCGGATACTACGACAACCGGACGACCATCAAAGTGCTGGGCTTCGGCGGAAAACAGACCACCTACCAGGCCTGGAACGGTGTGGATGCCGAAACGATGAAGACCAACCGGCGCTTCAACTCGTGCGGGGCCATCTACGACGAGAACTGGGAAAAGATCATCGGCTACTACGACGACGAGACGGACAACTACTGGCAGGATCACCTCCAGGCTATCGTCAACCGCCGCATGGGCGATTTTGAAGCCGGCATGACCCTGCACTACACCTTCGGGCGCGGATACTACGAATGCTACAAGCAGGATGCCGACATGGCCCGCTACAAGATAGGCCCGATCACCGTAGGCGACCAGACGATCGAGACCTGCGACCTGATCAACCGCAAATGGCTCTACAACCACTTCTACGGAGCTACGGCCCGCCTTACCTACGACCGCAAGAAGATCACCGCCACCCTCTCCGGAGCGTACAACCGCTACGAAGGCGACCACTACGGCGAAGTCATCTGGGCACAGTACACACCCGATGCCCCGAAAGACCAGCATTACTACGACAACCACACCGACAAGAACGACGGCAATATCTTCCTCAAGGCCGAATACCGTCCGGTGGAAGGCCTCTCGATCTACGCCGACCTGCAGTACCGCAACGTAACCCTCAAGATGCGGGGCGTGGAAGATGAAGACGTACCGGTGAACATCACCCGGGACTACTCCTTCTTCAACCCCAAGGCCGGGGTCAGCTACCGGATTTCGGCCGTCCACCGCGTATATGCCAGCTATGCCCGTGCTTCGAAAGAACCTACCCGGGCCGACTTTACCGACTCGCCGGTAGCTCCGCGCCCCGAATACCTCGACGATTTCGAACTGGGATACGGCTTTACCTCCTCCCGTTTCGATGCCTCGGCCAACGTGTACTACATGAACTACCTCGACCAGCTCGTCCCCACCGGCGAGTTGAACGACGGCAGTTACGCCATCCAGATGAACGTGGACAAGAGCTACCGCCTGGGCATCGAACTCCAGGCCGAATACCGCCCTGTCAAATGGTTTACCTGGAGCCTGAATGCCACCTTCTCGGACAACGTCATCAAGGGCCTCGAACTCGCCGACGGCACCCGCAAGGATACCAAAATCTCCTACTCGCCGGGCATCGTATTCAACAACCTGCTGACTTTCCGTCCGTTGGAGGCCATGACCGTTGCCTTCTCCAGCCGCTACGTAGGCGAGCAGTACATGAGCAACAACAACATCCCCGAGTCGAAGCTCGACGGATACTTCGTAAGCGATCTGGCCATCCTTTACGACGTGCCCAAGAGCCGTTACCTGCCGGCCTTCACCGTCCGCGGACAACTCAACAACGTCTTTAACGCGATGTACATCTCCAACGGTGCCATTTACGGCACGGACGCCTACTACTTCCCCCAGGCAGGGACCAACTTCATGCTCGGGGTGGACATCCGGTTCTGACGGACGGAATACCGATATTTTCCGTATATTTGCCTGTCGAAAACACAGGCAAAAATGAAAAAACCGTCGGTATTCACCCAAAAACACACCGTACAGCCTCAAGAGACCGCCGCAGCCATCGGCTCGGGTTCTCTTGAGGTTTTTTCTACCCCTTCGCTGGGGGCTCTGATGGAAAACACCGCCATCCAAGCGATAAAAGGCGAACTCTCCGAAGGAGAAACCACCGTTGGTGCCGAGATCTTCATCGAACACCTGCGCGCCTCGAAAGTGGGCGAAACCCTCACCGCCACCGCCGAAATGAAAGCGCACGAAGGCAGCAGCATCTTCATCCAGATCGAAGTGAAAAACGAACGGAACGACCTGATAGGCCGCGCCAAACACACGCGCGTGGTAGTCGATCCCGAAAGATTCATGCACCGGCTGGATTGAGTGCCCCCCATTTCCACCAAACATCCTTTAAAAAAGCATCCCAAGTCCGATGATACGACTGATCCAAAACATCCTGCGCAAGATCTGGAAACTGTGGGCCGTCGTGGTAGCCAGCCTGGTTACCCTGATATTGGCCATCCCGCTGTTCATCTCGGTGTCCACACCGCGCTTCTACGGATTTTTCTCCATCCTGGCGCGCATCTGGAGCGTGCTGATCCTCTTCTGCTCCGGATTCCTCTTCCGGGTAAAAGGGCGCAGCAAGATCGACCGCAAGCGGCAATACGTCGTGGTGGCCAACCACTCCTCCATCCTGGACATCATGCTCAGCTACGTAGCCGTTCCCCTGCCCATGATGTTCATCGGCAAGGAATCCCTGGCACGCATCCCGGTGTTCGGGATGATCTACCGCGCCTCCAACATCCTGGTCGACCGCACCTCACTGGAATCCCGCCGCAGCGTGCTGCCCAAAGCCAAGGCCGAGATCGCCCGGGGGCGCAGCATCTGCATCTACCCCGAGGGGACTTCCAAACACATCACCAAACGCCTGGTACCGTTCAAGGACGGCGCTTTCGTGATCGCCATCGACTGCGGCATTCCCATCCTGCCGGTTACCTTTCTGGACAACTGCCGGCTGTTCCCCAGTGAAAAACCGGACGGCCATCCGGGTGTGATCCGCGCCGTGATCGACGACCCGATCGAGACCTCCGGCATGACCATCGAAGACAAGGAAGCGCTCAAACAGCGCGTATTCGAGATCATCGATTCGCGCCTCGAACAGGCCGGACGATGAACCGGATCGAAGGCATCGTCCTGCGCCGCATCCCGTACCTGTCCAAGGGCGTCATCCTGGACCTGCTCACCCCGACGGAAAAAATCGCCGTCATCCTTCCCGGGAAAAACCGGGGACTCGCCGCCGAAACCCAACCGGGCAATCTGGTATCGCTCGTGGTGGGACACCCCCGCGGGTCGGCGCTCCCCCCCGTGCGGGAACTGGTCGCAGACACCGCCACGGCCGACATCTCCCGTCTGTCGCCCTACCGCTCGGCTCAACTGCTGTTTATCTGCGAACTCACCGCCCACACCACCCGGGAACAGGAAAGCGGCCCCCGCCTCTACGAACTGCTCTACCAGACCATCCGTTCGCTGTGCCACCAGGGGGAACGTTTCCTCTGCCTGCGGTACACTTACCAACTCGCCCGCCTGCTCGGTTTCGCTCCGGGCTACCCGGAACAGACCGACGCCGGAGGGTACTTCGATCTCCAATCGGGCGTATTCGTGGCCGAGAAGCCGTTGCACAACTACTACCTCACCCCGGCCCATGCCGCCCCCTTCTTTGCCCTGGGCGACCCGGAAAAGAGCCCCGACTTCGCCCACGAAAAAGACTACCTGAACCTCTGGCACATCCTGATGACGTATTTTTCCCTGCACATCGAAGGCTTCCAACGCCCCCGCTCGCTGGAGTTCCTGCAACAATTAACACGGATAGAGTATTTCCCGCCAAAGGAATAACGCAAATTTGCGTATCTTTGGCTTCGCCCAAGAAAGGACCGCCCGCCCGGCGGACGACAAAACCACAACCAACCCATATATCGTTTTGGACATACTGATACGCATTCTTCAACTGCTGCTCTCGCTCACCATCCTGGTGACCATTCACGAATTGGGCCACTACCTGGCCGCCAAAGCCTTCGGAGCGCGGGTCGATAAGTTCTACATCTTTTTCAACCCCCGTTTTTCGCTCTTCAAGAAGAAAATCGGCGAAACCGAATACGGCATCGGCTGGCTGCCGCTGGGCGGATATTGCAAGATCGCCGGCATGGTGGACGAATCGATGGACACCGAAGCGCTCAAGAGCGAACCCCAACCTTGGGAATACCGCTCCAAACCCGCTTGGCAACGCCTGATCATCATCGTGGCCGGCGTAGTGATGAACGTGCTGCTGGCCTGGTTCATCTACTCGATGATGACCTACAAATACGGCGAGACGTACATCGCCACCCGCGACGTAAAAGACGGGATCGCCATCACGGATTCGACGCTGGCCTCCACCATCGGGCTGCGTCCCGGCGACCGCATCGTGTCGATCGACGGCAAGGAATACGAGAATTTCTTCGATACATATTCGGCCGTCCTGCTCGGCTCGCAACTCACCGTGCAACGCCAGGGACGCGACACTACGCTGACGATCCCCGTGGATTTCATCGACACGTTCAAGGACTACAACTCCCCGTACTTCTACTACCCGCGCGTACCGATGATCGTTGCCACGGTGCCCGACTCGTCCATCAACGCCCATTGCGGCCTGCGGCCCGGCGACCGCATCGTGTCGGTATCGGGAACGCCGGTGCCCTTTTTCGACCAGGCGAAGGAAGTCCTCCGCTCGCACTCCTCGGGCGAGGTCCTGCTGGAAGTCCACCGGGCCGACACCACCCTGTTCCTGGGGGCCAAAGTATCGCCGCAGGGTCTGCTGGGCATCATCAACGACCTCTCCCCCCAGACGCTGATCCGGCTGGAGATCCTCCCCGTTACGGAAAAACAGTACGGCTTTTTCGCCGCGCTGGGACGGGGCGTGGGGGTTACCGGCGAGAAGATCGCCAATTACTGGGCTCAGGTCAAGAAACTGGTCAATCCCGAAAGCGGCGCATACAAGAGCGTGGGCAGCGTCATCACGATGGGCAGCCTTTTCCCGCCCGTATGGGATTGGACAGCTTTTTGGCAACTGACGGCCTTTCTGTCCATCATGCTGGCGGTGATCAACATCCTGCCGATCCCGGCCTTGGACGGAGGACACGCCGTCTTTATCCTCTACGAGATGATCACCCGGCGGCAGCCTTCGGAAAAGGTGCTCGAATGGGCGCAAATGGTAGGCTTCGTCCTCCTGATCCTGATCATGGTGCTGGCCTTCGGCAACGACATCCTGCGGCTGTTCCAGTAGCTTTCCCGGGACGCCCCCCGAGGTTTTCCGCCTTGAAATAGCCCGGAGGCAAAAAATCGCGCCGGAATTAGGATATATCGAAAAAATAATAGTAAATTTGCACTCCCCGAAAAGCGGGGATATGAGTATATTTTAACATATTTAAGTACAAGTAATGAACACACTGAGTTACAGAACAGTTTCGGTAAACAAAGAAGCAGCCGACAAAAAGTGGGTTCTGGTCGATGCAGAAGGCCAGCCGCTGGGACGTCTCGCTTCGAAGGTTGCCAACATAGCCCGGGGCAAGTACAAAACGTGCTATACGCCCAACATGGACTGTGGCGACAACGTCGTTATCATTAATGCCGGCAAGATTGTTCTCACGGGCAAAAAGATGGACGGGAAGGTTTACACCCGTTACACCGGTTACCCGGGAGGACAGCGCACCCTCACCGCTCGCGAAGTGATGAGCAAGGACGCTACCCGTCTGGTGCGCTTCGCCCTGAAAGGCATGTTGCCCAAAAACCGCTTGGGCGCTGCGCTGATGAAGAACATCTTCATCTACGAAGGCCCCGAACACCAGCAGCAGGCACAAAAACCCGTATTAATCAACCTTAACGACATCAAGTAAATGGCAACCATCCACACCATCGGGCGCCGTAAGACTTCCGTAGCCCGCGTTTACCTCTCCGAAGGAAAAGGCGAAATCACGGTCAACAAACGCCCTGCAGCCGAGTATTTCCCCACGGAACTGCTGCGCGTCAAACTCGATCAGCCCTTCGAACTCACCGACACCAAAGGTACTTTCGACGTAGTAGCTACGGTCGAAGGTGGCGGTATCACCGGTCAGGTCGAAGCGATCCGCCTGGGTATCTCCCGCGCTCTGTGCGAGGTGAACCCCGAGTACCGTGCCAAGCTCAAACCCGAAGGCCTGCTGATGCGCGACCCGCGTATGGTCGAGCGCAAAAAGTTCGGCCAGAAGAAAGCTCGCCGTCGTTTCCAGTTCTCCAAACGTTAATCCGGAGGATATTCTCACCTATTTTTTCAATCAAGTTCTGTTACTCATACTTAATAGTGCAAGATTAGTTTAGTATCCAAACCGGCAAGACTCCGCAGGAGAAAGGGGAAAAACGCCGCCCGGCGGGCTACTTGCAGGTTGCACGAGTTAAAGCTAACAGAAGGTAAACTAATTACAAAAGAAAACAACAAAAATGGCACAGACTATCGATATCCAGGAGTTGCTCGAGGCAGGCGTACATTTCGGCCACCTGACCCGCAAATGGCACCCCAAAATGGCTCCCTACATCTTTATGGAGCGCAACGGCATCCACATCATCGACCTGCACAAGACCGCAGCCAAGATGGAGGAAGCCGGCGAAGCAATGAAGAAGATCGCTGCTTCGGGCCGCAAGATCATGTTCGTAGCCACCAAGAAGCAGGCCAAGGAGATCGTCTCCGAACTCGCCTCCAAAATGGGAATGCCCTACATCACCGAACGTTGGCCCGGCGGTATGCTCACCAACTTCGTTACCATCCGCAAAGCCGTCAAGAAAATGTCGGCCATCGACCGCATGAAGACCGACGGCACGTTCGACACGCTGTCCAAACGCGAAAAACTCCAGATCGAGCGTACGCGTGAAAACCTGGAAAAGAACCTGGGTTCCATCGCCGACATGACCCGTCTGCCGGGAGCCATCTTCGTGGTGGACGCCATGCACGAACACATCGCCGTCAGCGAAGCCCACAAGCTGGGCATCCCGGTATTCGCCATGGTAGATACCAACACGGACCCCACGAGCGTGGATTTCGCTATCCCGGCCAACGACGATGCTTCCAAGTCCATCCAGAAGATCGTTTCCTACCTCTACGAATGCATCGTAGAAGGCCTGGCCGAGCGCAAGAGCCAGAAGGAAGAAGCCGACGCCAAAGCCGCTGAAGCCCCCAAAGCCGAAGCTGCTGCTCCGGCCCAGGAAGCTCCCAAGGCGGAAGAGAAAGCCGAGTAATCTTTTAACCTCTTAATCCTGAAAAAAAATGGCAAATATAACCGCTGCAGACGTAAACAAACTGCGCCAACAGACCGGCGCCGGGATGATGGACTGCAAAAAAGCGCTGGTAGAGGCCGATGGCGACTTTGAGAAAGCCATCGAAGTCCTGCGCAAAAAAGGCCAGAAAGTCGCTGCCAACCGCGCCGACCGCACCTCGGCCGAAGGAGCCGTCATCGCCGTGCTCAACGACGAGGCTACCAAAGGCGCTATCGTGGCACTGAACTGCGAAACGGACTTCGTGGGCAAGAACGAAGGCTTTGTCGCCCTGGCACGCGAATTGGCCCAGACAGCCCTGAATTGCGATGCCGCTACGGTAGAAGACTTTCTGAAAGTTCCCTTCAAGGGCGGCCTGACGGTCGGTGAAAAACTGATCGAACAGACGGGTGTGATCGGCGAAAAGCTCGAAATCAGCAACCTGTCCCGGTTGGAAGCTCCGCTGGTAGGCGCCTACATCCACAACGGCAACAAACTCGCTACCTTGGTGGGTCTTTCGGCCAACGTGGAGGGCGCCAAGGAAGCCGCTCACAATGTAGCCATGCAGGCTGCCGCCATGAACCCCATCGCTCTGGATGAGACGAAGGTTGCCAAGGAAGTGATCGAGAAAGAGATCGAGATCGCCAAGGAACTCCTCCGCAAGGAAGGGAAACCTGAAGCCATGCTCGACAACATCGCCAAAGGCAAGCTCAACCGCTTCTTCAAGGACAACACCCTGGTTCACCAGGAGTACATCATGGACAACAAAGTATCGGTTGCCCAGTACGTGGCTTCGGTAAACAAAGACCTGAAAGTGGTCGGTTTCGTCCGCGTAACCATCGCTTAAACGAAGAAACGATAGATTTCTAAAAAAAGGGCGTTCTTTCACCGAGAAGCCTTAAAACAGTGCAAC
>DVLY01000106.1 GCA_018715295.1 Candidatus Merdimorpha stercoravium
AAACACTCCGCCGCCTTCTCAACGGCGGACACCTAACTAACTACACAAGAGACGACTTATGAACAACTTGGATCAGGTAAAAAGAATCTTCGACATTTCGATTTACCAACGGGATCGGTACGATCTGGATACTGCGCTGTCCCACCGGGCACGCGGCGAATGGGAAAGCATTTCCTCCCGCCAATACGTCGAACACATCGACCGGGCAGCGCGCGCCCTGGTAGCGGCCGGGATCGAAAAAGGCGACCGGGTGGGCATCATCTCCTCCAACCGCATAGAATGGTGTGTGCTCGACCAGGCCATCACCAAAGCCGGAGCGATCACCGTCCCGGTCTATCCGACGCTGTCCAAGGAAGATTTCCAGTATATTTTCCAGCACAGCGCGATACGCCTGTGCTTTGTGGCCAGCAAGAACCTCTACGCCAAAGCCGATGAAATCCGCCATCAGGTGAACACCCTGGAGGGCATCTACGTCCTCGACCCGGCGGGAGACCTTCCCACGTTGGAAGACTTCCTGCGCGAAGGCGACGACCCGGCCTTGCAGGAAACGGTGGACCGGCGCGCCGCCGAGGTAAGTGAAGACGATGTGGCCACCCTGATCTACACCTCCGGCACGACGGGCAAACCCAAAGGGGTGCTGCTCTCCCACAAAAACATCCTGTCCAACGACAAGATCTGCATCCCGCGCATCATCGAGATCGAACGCAAACATGCTTTGAGTTTCCTGCCGATGAGCCACATCTACGAGCGCACGGTCAACTATTGCTACCAATTGTTGGGCTGCAGCGTCTTTTTCGCCAAATCGACCGATACCATCGCCACCGACGCCCTGCACGCCCGACCTTACATCATGATGGTCGTCCCGCGCGTGGTGGAACGCCTCTACGCCAAAATATCGGCCAAGGGAGAAGCGCTCCAGGGTTGGCGCAAGGGACTCTTCGACTGGGCGGTCCGCCTGGGGATGCGCTACCGCCCGTACGAAAACAGCCTGGGCTACCGAATAAAACTGGCGGTGGCGCGACGGCTGGTCTTCGACAAATGGCGCGCGGCGCTGGGCGGCGATCTGCGCATCATGATCAGCGGGTCGGCCAGTCTCGACGCACGCCTGTGCCGTTTGTTTTGCGCAGCGGGCATCGTGCTGAACGAGGGATACGGGCTGACCGAGACCAGCCCGATCGTCTCGACCAACGTTTACCCCAACCGAGGATTGCGCATCGGTTCCATCGGCCGACCGCTCGAAAACCTGGACGTGCGCATCGGAGAAGACGGGGAAATTCTGGTAAAAGGCCCGAGCGTGATGCTGGGCTACTACAAGGAACCGGAACTCACCGCCGAGGCGTTCGACCCGCAGGGGTATTTGCGCACCGGGGACATCGGACGCATCGAGGACGGTTTCCTCTACATCACCGACCGCAAGAAGGAATTGTTCAAGACTTCGGGAGGAAAATACATCACCCCCCAGCCGATCGAAAACGCCTTGATGCAATCCCGGTATATCGACCAGGCGATGGTGGTGGGCAACGGCAAGGAACACCCCTCGGTGATCCTCGAACCGGATTTCGGCGAACTGGCGCTCTGGTGCGAACAGCGGGGTATCCCCACGGGAGACCGGGCGGCGATGATCTCCGACGAGCAGGTGCTGGCGCTGTACAAGGGTTTGGTGCACGAGGTGAACAAGGGCTTGAGCAACTGGGAACGGCTCCGGCATTTCCGCCTGGTAGCCGACCCATGGACCACCGAAGGCGGGGAACTGACCCCTACCTTGAAGATAAAACGCCGCCGGCTGACCGAAAAATACGCCGGGCTGATCGCCGATATTTACCAGGAAGACCTCCTGGAAAACAAGCCACAGGAATGATCCCCCTGTACAAGGTTTCCGCTTTACCCCGAAAAAGAACGACATGCTGGACTTCCGACTGAAAGTTTTCTACACCGTAGCTTCCGAGAAGAGCTTTACCAAGGCGGCGCACAAGCACAACATCACCCAGCCCGCCGTGTCCAAACACATCCAGGAGTTGGAACGGATCTACGGCATCACCCTGTTCGAGCGGCGGGGCAGCAGCATCCTGCTCACCGAGGCGGGACGCATCCTCTACGAGCAGGCCAAAAACATCGACGAGATCTACCGCGAGATTGACTACCGGATCTCCTCGCTCAAGGAAGAACACAAGGGCGAATTGCGGCTCGGGGCTTCGACGTCCATCGCCCAATACGTCCTGCCGGAGGCCATCGCACGGTTTTACAATTACTACCCGGCCATCAAGTTGAGCCTGATCAGCGGCAACACCGAACAGGTGGAACAAGCCCTGCTAGACAAGGAGATCGACCTGGGCTTTGTCGAAGGTCTGCCGAGCAACCACTTGCTGCACTACACCGAATACATGGACGACGAACTGGTGCCCATCACACGCAAGGGTGGCTTGTACGCGACCCGGAAATACTCCCTGGAGGACATCAAGGAGCTGCCTTTAGTCATGCGCGAGGATGGGTCGGGGACGTTGGACATCCTGCGCAAGAAACTGCTGAGCGAGGGTCATATCCGGTTGGACAGCAGCCTGAACGTGATCATCAAACTGGGCAGCACGGAGAGCATCAAGGCTTTCGTGCGGCAGACGGACTGCATCGCGTTCATTTCCAAACAGGCACTCAAACGGGAAAGCGACTTGTACGACCTGGAGATCATCTCGATCCGGGGGCTGGAACTGAAACGGAAGTTCTACCGGGTGTCCCTGCGGGGCGAACTTTCCGGCAACGCTTCCCTGTTTA
>DVLY01000005.1 GCA_018715295.1 Candidatus Merdimorpha stercoravium
TGGATAGCCGTTATCGTCCCCAGATCGTCGACAGTAGCCACCGCGGGCTTCGAACTGGTGAATACCAGCGTGTAAGGTTCGTCCGCCCCGGCCGGGAAAGTCCTCACCTGCAGTTTGTGCGTCTGGCCGGGTGCCATCGAGGAAGGCGCCGCAGAGAACGACAAGGAAGAAATCTGGGTGAACTTCTCGTCCTTGGCGCAGGAGGTCAGCAGCCCCGCGACGGACACCAAACCCAACAAATACAGAAACAGTCGTTTCGTCATCTTTGTGCTGTCAAAAAAGAGATGTTTTGTTCTTGTTCTCACCGACAAATTCCGGAATCCCCCGCGCCCTTTCGGACTTCCCGTCTCTGACAAAAACATCCGCCGAACGCCCTTTCGCCCGCCTCCCTTGCATCCTTGCAGGAAGACACGGCGAAAAAACATTCGGCGGGGGAAAATTCGAGGTCATCGGGATAGAGGCGGCAAGGGCTATGACTTTGTCGTTCCGCATCGGGTGGCGGGGAAAATCATGCGGATTTACTCCCTCATCGCTTTGAAGGCATTGATCAGTCCGTTGGTCGAACTGTCGTGCGAGGCGACAGGACGGTCGTCGCGCAATTCGGGAAGGATCCTTCCGGCCAGTTGTTTGCCCAACTCCACACCCCACTGGTCGAACGAGAAGATATTCCAGATGACCCCCTGCACGAAGATCTTGTGCTCGTACATGGCGATCAGCGAGCCGAGCGTACGGGGAGTGAGCAGCGGGAAGAGAATGGAATTGGTCGGGCGGTTGCCGTCGAATACCTTGTATTCTTTCAGGAAGTCGATCTCCTGTTGTGTCTTGCCGGCCTGGCGGAGTTCCTCCACCACCACTTCTTCGGATTTGCCGAAAGCCAGCGCCTCGGTCTGGGCGAAGAAGTTGGACAGGAGTTTGAGATGATGGTCGCCTACCGGGTTGAGCGTACGGGCCGGGGCGAGGAAATCGGCCGGGATGAGTTTTGTCCCCTGATGGATCAACTGGTAGAAAGCATGCTGACCGTTGGTGCCGGGTTCGCCCCAGACGATGGGTCCGCTCTGGTAATCCAGCGGCTGACCGTCGCGGCTCACCGACTTGCCGTTGGACTCCATGTTCCCCTGCTGGAAATAGGCCGCAAAACGGTGCAGGTACTGGTCGTAGGGCAGGATGGCCTCGGTCTCGGCGCCGAAAAAGTCCGTGTACCAGATCCCGATGAGCGCCAGGGTAACCGGTATGTTCTTTTCGAAAGGCGCCGTGCGGAAATGTCGGTCCATCTCGAAGGCTCCCTCAAGCAACTCCTCGAAACGCTCGAAACCCACCGCCAGCGCTATGGACAAACCGATCGCGCTCCAGAGCGAATACCGGCCGCCGACCCAGTCCCAGAACTCGAACATGTTGGCCGTGTCGATGCCGAACTTTTCCACTTCCGCCGCATTGGTGGACAGCGCCACGAAATGCCGCGCCACATCCTGGTGCCGGGCTCCGGAAGCGAGGAACCAATCCTTGGCCGTATGGGCGTTGGTCATCGTCTCCTGCGTGGTGAAAGTCTTGGAGGCGATGATGAACAGCGTAGTCTCGGGGTCCAATCCCCGCAGCGTTTCCACGATGTGCGTCCCGTCCACATTGGAGACGAAATGCAGGTTGAGCCGCGTACAGTAATATTTCAAGGCTTCGCACACCATGTTGGGTCCCAGGTCCGACCCCCCGATGCCGATATTGACCACATCGGTGATCTCCCGCCCGGTATAGCCTTTCCACTGTCCGTCGATGACCCGTTGGGAAAAATCCTTCATCTGCCCCAACACCCGGTTTACATCGGGCATCACGTCGCGGCCGTCGACATACACCGGAGTATTGGCCCGGTTGCGCAAGGCGGTGTGCAGCACTGCGCGGTTTTCCGTCTGGTTGATCTTGTCGCCGGTAAACATCTTTTCGATGGCATCGCCCACTTCCGTCTCGCGGGCCAAGTCGTAGAGCAGGCGCATCGTCTTGTCGGTGACCAAGTTTTTGGAAAAATCCACCAGGAGATCGCAAGCCTGGAGATGGTACTTGTCGAAGCGGTGAGGATCGGCGGCGAAGAGTTCCGAGAGGGAAGTATCGTCCAGTTCGTCGATGTGGGTCTCGAGTTCCTCCCAGGCGCGGGTGGTCGTCGGATGGATGGTTTTCAAAGGCATAAGGTCAGTAGTGTTTGTATTATGGCGTTAAAAATAGCATAAAAAAGCTATATTTGTTCTTAAAAAAACACCCTCATTTTATTTTTTTCCGCCACCCCGAAAAATTCCGACGATGGATCCCCTGCAAGCCCTCCGCAAGACCCTCTCCCAGCTCTGCGCCGATGTGATGAGCGTAGTAGCTCCCCCGGTGTGCCCGGTATGCGGAGCGGTGCTCGTACGGGGGGAGGAACACCTGTGCGCCGGATGCCTCTCCCGCCTGGAACGCACCGGATACGCCTCCGTCCCCGGCAATCCCATGGAGCAACGTTTGGAACGCCTCCTGGGGAAACACGTCCCCGCCCTGGCGCTCTCGGTGTACACCCACGGGGAAGTATCGGGCCGGATGGTCGCTGCCTTCAAATACGGCGGGGCGCGCACCCTGGCCGTGTACGCCGGCGAACTCCTCGGGGAAGCGCTCCAGGCCTCGGGCCGCTTCGAAGGGTACCACGCGCTCGTCCCCGTCCCCTTGCATCCCAGCCGCCAGCGCAGCCGGGGATACAACCAGGCCGCCGAGTTGTGCCGGGGCATGCAGCACACCTGCGGAATCCCCGTCGAGGAACTGCTGGTGCGCACCCGCGCCACCCGCCAACAAGCCTCCTTGGGGCGGCAGGCACGCCTGCAAAATCTTCAGCATGTCTTCGCCGTGCGGAAAGGCGCCCACGTGCAAAACGGACGGTATATCCTGGTGGACGACGTCTTCACCACCGGTATGACATCCGCCACGGCCGTCGATGCCCTGTACCGTGCCGGGGCACGGGAGGTCGCAGTGGCCTGCCTGTGCGCCGGGTGATCTTTTTGGACGAAACGGCTGCTTCGGCTTCTTATTGCTTTTGCTCTTTCGCCCTCCTGCTTTCCCCTATCCCGATGAAAACAAAACCGCCCGAGGCAGATCCCGGGCGGCAACGCATTTAACTAAGTATCGTTATGTCCTCATCGCAATCGGTCGGCCGATTTTACGATCCGCAGGTCCTTTTTTACGGCACGCGAAGCGCACAGCGCAGCGACCGTAGAAGCGAAAAGCAGCAAAAGGCCCCACGTCTCAATACCCTTCTCAGGGGACGAAGCCCCTCCGGATAGATTCAGCCCGCGAAGAACGAAGATGACAAAAACAATCGCATTGATCAGGATAACCATCCGCGCCAGCACGTGCTGGAGGGCAAGGTGCTTGAACAGAAAGATGGTTACCAGCGACACAGCGGCCGAAATCCATATCAAGACCTCGGCCAGGGAGTTGTCGGCCACCCACCGGGGGGAGAAACCCCACAGAACAGACGCCGCCGCCAGCAGAGCTGCCGCCAGAAAATAAAGTGCCTGTACCCGTTGCAGGATCATCCGATGGATTCCGATTTGTTTTGCGGGTACAAATATAGTGAAAGCCGAGCGCAGCGGCAAATCGAAAACAACGTTTTCGCATTTGACGAATGCCGAGGCGCATCCTGTATTATCAAAATACAGCGAAAGCCGAACGCAGCGGACGTGGGGGGATACGAAGTTTTCACTCCGCGCCGCTATTGAAAGCGTAATGAAAACAGAATAAATCTCAACCGCCTTACAGAGAAGGAAAACGCTACGGCACCGGATCGTAACCCGACCCGCCCCACGGATTGCACCGCAGGATACGTCGCAGTGCCAGCCACGAACCCTTCAGCAGCCCGTGCTTTTGCAGCGCCTGGATCGCATACGCCGAACAAGTGGGCGTGTAGCGGCAGTTCGCCCCCAGATGCGGGGAAATAACCTGTTGGTAAAAACGGATCAGCAGGATCAGCGGATAGGTCAGTACGCGCTTCATCGTTCGATGGAATAGGTCGTACCGTCCTTGCCGTCCTTCAGGGCGATGCCCAAGGCAGCCAGACGGTCGCGTATCCGGTCGGAGAGCGCCCAATCGCGCGCTGCACGGGCCGCATTGCGCTCTTCGATGAACAGGCCGATCAGCGCATCGGTAAGCCCCTGGTCGCCGGCCCGGTCGATGTTTTCGATGCCCATCACCTGATAGACGAATCCCTCGAAGGTCTGGCGCAGCAGAGCGATGTCCTCGGCCGTAAAGCCCGCTTTGCCGTCGCAGGCTTTGTTGATCTCGCCTACCGCCTCGAACAGGTGTGCGATGAGCACCGGAGTGTTGAAGTCGTCGTTCATCGCAGCAAAGCAACGCTCGCGCCAAGCCCCTACGTCGAACGTGCTTTCCGCAGAGGGCTTGAGAGCCGAAAGACGGTCGATGCCTTCCATCAAGCGATAGTAGCCTTTCTCGGCCGCCTCCAGCGCATCCGACGAGAAGTCCAGTACCGAGCGGTAATGCGCCTGCATGACGAAAAAGCGCACCACGGCCGGCGGGAAAGCCTTGGCGAGGATGTGGTTCTCGCCGGTGAAAAGTTCGTCGGGATTCAGGATATTGCCGGTGGATTTGCTCATTCTCCTCCCGTTGAGGGTCAGCATGTTGGCGTGCAGCCAATAGCGGGCGCCCCGGCTGTGGTTGTGCACCTGGTTTTGGGCAATTTCGCATTCGTGGTGCGGGAACTTCAGGTCCATCCCCCCGCCATGTATGTCGAAGGTCTCTCCCAGATACTTGGTACTCATGGCCGAGCATTCCAAATGCCAGCCGGGGAAGCCTTCGCTCCACGGCGAGGGCCAATGCATGATGTGCAGCGGGGAAGCCTTTTTCCACAGGGCGAAATCGCGCGGGGAACGCTTTTCATGCTGGCCTTCCAGTTCGCGTGTAGCGTCCATCAGTTCGTCGATGTTGCGCCCCGAGAGTTCTCCGTAAGGACCGGCCCCGAAGGGATGCTCGCGGTTGTATTTTTCCACGTCGAAATATACCGATCCGTTCGACACGTAGGCATAGCCCTTGTCCAGGATGTCCTCCGTGATGGCGATCTGTTCGAGGATATGCCCGGTGGCCGTCGGTTCGATGGAAGGGGGCAGGTTGCCCAAAAGGCGCATCACCCGGTGGAAATCCTCGGTGTAGCGCTGGACGACCTCCATCGGTTCGAGCGCCTCCAGACGGGCTTTCTTGGCGATCTTGTCCTCGCCCTGGTCGGCATCGTTCTCCAGGTGTCCGGCATCGGTGATGTTGCGCACATAGCGCACCTTGTAACCCAGGAAGGTGAAATACCGGAATATCATATCGAACGACATGAAGGTGCGACAGTTGCCCAAGTGCACATTGGAATACACCGTCGGGCCGCATACGTACATGCCCACCCGGCCTTCGACCGTGGGGACGAAACGTTCCTTTTTGCCCGTGAGGGAATTGTACACCCAGAGTTCGTTTTGCGGGTAGAGAGCTGTTGCCATCGTCTTGTCGTTCTTTTTGTTTGTCTGCTGAAAAATGGACCGGGCCGCTTTGCTACTGGTAATGGGTCTCCAGTTCGATGAAACGGAGGAATTCCCGGCGGACGGCCTCGTCCTTGAACGCGCCGCCGTATTCGGCCGTTACGGTAGCCGAAGCGACGTCGCGGATGCCGCGCGAATTGACACACAGATGCTTGGCGTCGATCACACAGGCTACATCCTCGGTGCCCAAGGCCTTCTGGAGTTCCCGGACGATCTGCATGGTCAGGCGCTCCTGCACCTGCGGGCGGCGGGCGTAATAGTCCACGATACGGTTCAACTTCGAAAGCCCGATCACCGACCCGTGCGAGATATAGGCCACGTGCGCCTTGCCCACGATGGGCAGAAAGTGATGCTCGCAGGTGGAGTACAACGTGATGTTCTTTTCCACCAGCATCTGTCCGTAGCGGTATTTGTTTTCAAAGGAAGACATCCGCGGTTTTTTCTGCGGGTCCAGTCCGGAGAATAATTCCCGAACGTACATCTTGGCCACCCGGTGCGGGGTGTTGCGCAGCGAGTCGTCCGTCAGGTCCAGCCCCAGGGTGTGCATGATATGGCGGAAGTCTTTCTCGATGGCTTCTATCTTGTCCTCCTCGCTCATCTCGAAGGCATCGGGACGCAGCGGGGTTGCTTCGGCGGGAGCCGCAGGGCAGTCGCGGCATATTTTCGCCTTTTCCTGTTCCTTTTTCATTTCTTTTTCCTGATACAAAATGCAAAGATAGTGAAAGCCGAGTGCAAAGCCGCGAGGGAAAACGAAGTTTTTCCTCGCAGCTTCCCCAAAGCGCATACTCATCTATCCCTTCTATCTTTCTCGGCAGGATTTTTGAAAAAACCGCGTTCTCCCCTCTCCGATCCGACGCAGGAGGGGAATGAAACTTTTCCCCCTTTTTCCAGGTCTAATGAAGCGTAACCATCTTAAAAAAACATGCCAATCATGAAATCTTCCGTACTTCCCCTCGCAGCGGCTTCCCTGCTCGCCGCATTGTCATTCACGGCCTGCCAACCCTCCGCCCCGCAAGACCCCTTTGCCCGGGCGGAACTTTTGCAGGCGGACAGCATCCGAATCGAGCAAATCCTCTCGCCCCGCACGTGGACCGTGGCCGGCGATCGGGCGATCGTCGCCTCCTTGAGCCAAGATTCGGTACTCTATGCGTACCGCCTGCCCGACTTCGAATACCTTTACAGCGGACTTCGCGCCGGAGGAGGACCGGACGAACTGTCGAACATCTACGGGAGTTTCCTGCGGAGCTATCCCGACGGGACCTTCGTGCTGGAGGATTACGGCCGGCGGAACATGATCCTGCGCGCTGCAGACGAAGACTTTGACCTGTTGCGCACAGCCTCCACCCGGACAAAGGACGATCGGGACGAAATTCCCGTCCCGTCCGATTCGGTGTACGCTGCAGTGGACTACCCCCCTTGTGAACAAGGATCCGCTCCGGGGCGCCTGCTGCTGCAGAACTTCTACGGACGGACGCTCGATTCCGCCGCCTGCCGCTCGTTCGTCACCACCCTCACCCACGAGGGAGAACGATTTTCCATGGGGATGAACTGGCCCAACTTCGCCTACGCGGGACAGACGCTCGCGCTCGTCTATTACGAAACCGGACGGGTGGAATTTTACGACCTCTCCCGCGGAAAACTCTCCCTGAAAAAAGCCGCCGGCGACCCCACCCCGGTAGAGGAACTGATGGAATCCGACCTGGCCCAGCGGAGTTTCCAAGGAGTCAAATACGACGCGATCGTCTCGGACGGAAAATATTTCTACGTACTGGCCAACGACTACCGCTGCACCAGCCCGCAACCCGACCCGTCGAACATCCGCTTCACCTCCTGCCTCCTGATGTATTCCCGCCAGGGAATCCCGCTCAGGAAATACGCGCTCGACCACCCGGCCAGCGACATCCTGGCCTATCGGGGTACCATTTACGCTTACAACCGGCTGAAAGACTTCGAGCAGGTGTACGTCTACCGCCCGGACGGAAAATAAACCTCGGGGCATCCCGATGCCCGACAGATCATCGCTTCCTTCCTCAAGACAACAAAGCGCACATCCCCCCCCGGCGGTCATTGCCCATAGGTAAGGAAAAAGAAGGATTTCGATTACCCCGTCCGGGGCAATCTTTCCTTGCTTCAACAACCGACAAATAAAAGCAGGCGCATCCCTTTCGGGATGCGCCTGCAAAGTATCATAGGATGCGACGATCCTTATTCTTCCGAAGAAGCCTCGCCGCGGCCTTCGCTGCGACGGCGGTCTCCACCGCGGGGAGCGTTGCGACGGCGATCGTCCGCCCCACGAGGAGCATTGCGACGGCGGTCGTCCCCGCCACGGGGAGCTCCGCGACGGTCATCGCGCGGACGTGCCGGACGATCGGCCCAGTCGGCGGGTTTTTCCTTCAGGGCGCGCAGGGATACCTTCAGCCGGCCTTTTTCCTTGTCTATCTCGATCAGTCGTACATGGATACGGTCGCCTACGTGTACGTAGTCTTCGGCGTTGTCCACCCGTTTCCAGTCGAGTTCCGAGATGTGCAACATCGCATCCCGGTTGGGGCCCAGTTCGACGATGGCACCGAAATCGCGCACTTCGGTTACCGTTACGTCGAATTCGTCGCCGATCTGCGGGTCGTAAGCGATGAGTTTGATCATATTGACGGCGTCTTCCATGCCCTTGGGCGAAGTGCCGAGGATCTGAACCTTGCCCACGTTGCCTTCCTCTTCGATGGTAACGGTCGTTCCGGTTTCGGCCTGAATGCGCTGGATGACCTTGCCGCCCGTGCCGATGATACCTCCGATGGCATCTTTGGGCACTTCCATGGCGATGATCTTCGGAGCGTGTTCCTTGACCGTAGGACGGGGTTCGGCAATGGCTTCCTTGATCTTGCCCAAGATGTGCATGCGGCCTTCGCGAGCCTGTGCCAGGGCCTTGGTGAGCACTTCGTACGAAAGCCCCTTGACCTTGATGTCCATCTGGCAAGCCGTGATCCCGTCTTCGGTACCGGTTACCTTGAAGTCCATGTCGCCCAGGTGGTCTTCATCGCCCAGGATGTCCGACAGCACGGCGTACTGACCGGTCTGTTCGTCGGTGATCAGGCCCATGGCGATACCCGAAACGGGTTTCGAGATCTGAATACCGGCATCCATCAGCGCGAGGGTTCCTGCGCATACGGTAGCCATCGACGAGGAGCCGTTGGACTCCAGTACGTTCGATACCACGCGCACCGTGTAGGGGCAGTCGGCGGGGATGACCTGCTTCAACGCCCGATAGGCGAGGTTTCCGTGGCCGATCTCCCGGCGCGAAACGCCGCGCATGGGTTTGGTTTCACCCGTGGAATAAGGCGGGAAGTTGTAATGGAGGTAGAAATTCTGTTTGTAGCGGAACGATACTCCGTCCACTTCGTTCGAGTCGAGGCTCGTTCCCAGGGCGACCGTACCCAGTGCCTGGGTCTCGCCGCGGGTGAAGATGGACGATCCGTGCGGCATGGGCAGCACGTTGACTGCGCACCAGATAGGACGGATCTCGGTGGTCTTGCGGCCATCCAGACGGATGCCTTCGTCCAGGATAAGACGGCGGACGGCGTCGCGCTCCACATCGTGGTAATACAGTTTGGCCAAGGCGACTTTCTGTGCCCGTTCGTCCTTGTCCATCCCTTCTTCGGGGAAATTCTCTGCGATGAATTCGTCGATCACTTCCGAGAATTTCTCGCTGCGTTCCTGTTTGCCCAGCCCCATTTTGGCTACGGCATAGACCTTGTCGTAGGTGTCCTTGCGGACTTTCTCGCGCAGCTCCTCGTCGTTGGTCTCGTGGCAGTAGACGCGTTTCTGAGCGGCCTTGGGCACTTGGGCGGCGAGGGCTTTCTGTGCCTCTACCTGATCCTTGATGGCTTCGTGGGCAGCCTTGAGCGCGTCGATCATCTCGGCTTCACAGACGAACTTCATCTCGCCTTCCACCATCGCGATGGAATCGGCAGTGGCGCCTACCATCAGTTCGATGTCGGCATCGGCCATCTGATCCAGCGTGGGGTTGATCACGAACTGTCCGTCGATGCGCGCTACGCGTACTTCGGAGATGGGGGCTTCGAACGGGATGTCCGAAACGGCGATGGCCGTCGATGCGGCCAGCCCGGCCAGCGAATCGGGTTGGGTTTGTCCGTCGTAGGAGAGCAGCTGGACGATGACTTGCGTCTCGGCGTGGTAGTCCGAGGGGAACATGGGGCGCAGGATGCGGTCCACCAGACGGGCGACGAGGATCTCTTCGTCGTTGGGGCGCATTTCGCGTTTCATGAATCCGCCGGGGAAGCGGCCGGCTGCGGTGAACGATTCTTTGTACTCGACGGTCAGGGGAAGGAAATCGGCGCCTTCCTTGCCTTCATCGGCCGTGGTTACGGTGGCCAGCACGACCGTGCCGCCCATCCGTACGACAGCGGCTCCGGCGGCTTGTTTGGCCCATACACCGGTCTCGATGGTGATGGTGCGACCGTCCTTGAGGGTAACGGTCTGCGAAAGAGGTTGTGGAACCTGCATGGTGCGTTCTTGGTTTTTGTTCCCTTTCCCGCGTGGAAAGGGCGGCAGGGGTTCTGCCTTAATTATTTACTCCTTAAATGTTTCGCGTGCAAAGGTAGGCAAAAAATCCTCCGGGAGAACGATTTATCCCAATAAAAAACTCGCCCCCCAAGCATGCGCCGCGAAAGCGGCGCTGCGGCCCTCGGGCCGCAAACCTCAACCGCCCCACTCCCAGCGGCTCAGGTCCAAAAATTCCGCCGAGGACAACTGTTCCGCCCTGCGGTCCAGCAGCGGATGCTCCGCCTGCCCGGACGGGATTCCCAGCGGGCGCAGCGCATTGCGCAGCGTCTTGCGGCGCTGGTTGAAAGCGGCTTTGACCACCCGCAGCAGGGATTCCGCTTTGAAGTCCTGCGGGATATCTTCCCGGCGCTCCAGCCGAATAACGCCCGACTTCACCTTCGGGGGAGGGGAGAAGACGGTTTCCGGTACGGTGAACAGGTACTCCGGGCGGTAATACACGTCCAGCAGCACCGACAGGATGCCGTACACTTTGCTCCCCGGAGGGGCGGTGAGCCGTTGGGCGACTTCCCGCTGGAACATCCCGCCGATGCGGTGGATGCGGTCGGTGTACTCCAAGGCCCGGAACATGATCTGCGAGGAGATGTTGTACGGGAAATTGCCGATCAGGGTAAAGTTTTCCCCTGCGAAAAGCCCCGAGAGGTCCATCTTGAGAAAGTCTCCCTGGACGATCCGTCCCTCCAGCGCGGGGAAGTGTCCCAGCAGGTATTCTACCGATTCGGGGTCGATCTCGGCCGCCAGGACATGGAACCCCTTTTCCAGCAGGCATTCGGTCAGGATACCCATCCCGGGGCCTACTTCCAGCACATTGCCGTTGGGGGCGCCATCCACCGTATCGGCTATACGCCGCGCGATGGATCGGTCGGTGAGAAAATGCTGCCCGAGGGCTTTTTTGGCTCTTACTTTTTCCACAGGGGTTCCTGTTTTTTTGTGCGGTCTGTCCGAGGACCTGTCGGCGAGCGTCCGGGAGCGGTCATTCCCCGGCCGAAGCGATCTTGTGCAGGCTGTCGAGTTGCAGGCGGAAGGTGAGGTAACGCTGCCCGAAACGCTCGAAAAGCCGGCTTTCGGCCTCGCGTTCGAGGGCTCCCAGGAAGGCTTCGAGGGAGTCTTTCCCGGAAAAACGCACTTGTACGGTGTACGAGCGGGTATCGGCCGGAGCGTCGTCCGAGTGTACCTCGATGAGTTCTACCGCCGATACGCCCGGCGCCTTTGCCAGGGCCGGTAGAAACGATGCGCAGGCCTCCTCGACCCATTGCGCAGCGATGGCCGTATCGACGGCGGCGGTGATGTTGTAGATGTGTTCCATCGGTTTGTCAGAACAGGAGGGGGCTTACATCCTCTCGGGGACTTCGATACCCAGGATGTGCATGCCAGTGCGGATCACGCGTCCCACCAGGTCGGACAGCTGCACGCGGAAGGTGCGCACCGAGGCGTCTTCGGCCGAAAGCATCGGGACGTTCTGGTAGTACGAGTTGTACATTTTCACCAGCTCGTAGACGTAGTTGGCTACCAGTGCCGGCGAATGCGCAGCGGCGGCCTTCTGGATCAGGGCGGGGAATTCGGCGAGGTTCTTGATCAGTTCCACCTCGCGCTCCTGCAGGCTGGAGGGTCTTTCCGGCTTTTCGGGCAACTGTCCCGCCCGGCGTTTGATGGATTGGATCCGGGCGTAGGTGTATTGGATGAACGGGCCGGTATTCCCGTTGAAGTCGATGGATTCCTGCGGGTTGAACATCATGCGCTTGCGGGGATCGACCTTCAGCAGGAAATACTTGAGCGCACCCATGCCGATGATGTGGTACAGGTGGTCTTTTTCCTGGTCGGAGAGGCCGTCCAGTTTGCCCAGTTCTTCCGAGATTTCCTTGGCCGTGCGGTACATGTCGTCCATCAGGTCGTCGGCGTCCACCACAGTGCCTTCCCGGGACTTCATTTTGCCCGAAGGCAGGTCCACCATGCCGTAGGAGAGGTGGTACAGTTTGTCGGCCCAGGGGTAGCCCAGTTTCTTGAGCGTGAGGAACAATACCTTGAAGTGATAGTCCTGCTCGTTGCCCACGGTGTAGATGAGCGAGTCGATGTCGAACTCCTCGAACCGACGAACGGCCGTACCCATGTCCTGGGTGATGTACACCGACGTTCCGTCCGCGCGCAGCACCAGTTTTTCGTCCAGTCCGTCGGCCGTCAGGTCGATCCAGACCGAGCCGTCGTCCCGGCGGTAGAACACGCCTTTGTTCAATCCTTCCTCCACGATGTCCTTCCCGAGCAGGTAGGTGTCGCTCTCGTAGTAGTTCTTGTCGAACTCCACACCCAGCCGGCGGTACGTCTGGGCAAAACCTTCGAACACCCAACCGTTCATCATTTCCCACAGGGCGCGCACCTCGGGGTCGCGGGCTTCCCAGCGGCGGAGCATGTCCTGGGCGGCGAGCATCAGCGGGGCTTTTTTCTTGGCCTCCTCCTCGTCCATGCCCTGGTTTTTCAACTCGGCCACTTCCTGGCGATAGGCCTTGTCGAATTCGACGTAGTATTTTCCCACCAGGTGGTCGCCTTTCATGCCGGAACTTTCGGGAGTCTCCCCGTGGCCGAACCGTTGCCAGGCCAGCATCGACTTGCAGATATGGATGCCTCGGTCGTTGACGATCTGGGTTTTGATCACCCGTTTTCCGGAAGCCTCCAGCAGGCGGGCGACGGAAAATCCCAACAGGTTGTTGCGGATGTGTCCCAGGTGCAGGGGCTTGTTGGTATTGGGCGAGGAGTATTCCACCATCACCGCCGGGGCTTTCGGGTCGGCAGGGCGGTAGCCGAAGTCCTTCGCGCTATACGCGGCCGCAAACTCGTCGATGAAAATATCCTGCGAGAGTTCGATGTTCAGGAAACCTTTCACGACGTTGAATCCGCTCACCACGTGGGGGATCCGCTGCACCAGCGCTTCGCCGATCTCCCGGGCGGTCTCTTCGGGGGCTTTGTGCGAAGCCTTCGCGTAGGGGAATACCAGCAGGGTTACGTCGCCGGCAAATTCTTCACGGGTGGCCTGGAGGTCGATCCGGGCCTCGGAGAGACCGTAGAGCGAATCCAACACCCCGGCTATGTTTTCTTTGAGTACCGAAAGAATGTCCATAAAACTGTCGTATCGTTTGTGTATGATGTGTTTTTCGCGGAAAGCGCGCTTTTTGTGCGCGGGGACAAAGGTAGTGATTTTTAAGGAATATGCCTTGCCCCGACATCGCCACCCCCGCAGACTTTGCCGCCTCGCCCTGCCAAGCCGCACTTTCGCTCCCCGAAGCCGCAGACAACCAAAAGACCACGCATTCATGCGGCGGTGAGGGTCTCGAACCGCAAAATTCCTCCGGAAGACAGCTTGCCGGCTGCGCTGAAAACCGACCGTGCTTTGACCGATAAAACGCACCCCACACTTGAAAAGCCCGGCAGTGCCGCAGAGGATACGCATGGTCCGCGTGCAGGAAAAAATCCTAACCGAAGGACGGGAACAAGTAAAAAACGACTGCCAATAGAGTATAAAGAAACAAGGCAAAAGGCTGGAAACCTCTTGCCTTGTTCCCCTGTATCGGGCAATGCGCCGGGCCGACTCTTGCGCCCAAAAGAGCAAAACTCCCCCGACCGTAAACGATGCCCCTGTTCTACTTCACCCGGCTGAATTCAGAAACCGCAACAAACCGTCTTGAACTGCACGGCTGTTCCTGAATACGGAAGGCAGGTTAAAAATTGTACCCGGCCGTGATATAAAACGATCCGTTTTTGAATTTCGGGTCGCCTGCCTCGTAATTTTTAGGCAAGTTGACAAGGCCCAGGTCATACCCGATGCCGGTATAGATGCGGTTTATCAACGCGCCCAAGGCTATTTTCAACCCCATGTCCCCCCGTTTGAGGGCTCCGTCCGAACCGAACTGTTCCACGCTGTCCGTTTGTCCCAGGAAAGACCATTTGTACGTTCCCGTAATCCCGAATGCGAAATAAGGGCCTAAAGCGGGTTGAATGGCCCATGTGTCATTGATCCGGAAGCGGTAAGAGAACATCGCCGGGATTTCCAAATAGGTCAGACTCTGCGTATAGGAAGTACCATCCCTGGTAATTTTCCCTCCTTTGAATTGCAGCATCAACCCCGGTTCAAAAAAGACAGGGACCTTGGATGTAAGTTGCAACCGGTAAAAACCTCCCACATGGAATCCCAGTTTGGAGTTGTAATTGGTCATGCTGGCTATGTTCACGCCGGCACGCACGCTGAAGCCGTTGTCCTGGGCATGGACATTCAGTCCGAGAAAAACCAGGACGATGAGTAAGCAGATCTTTTTCATAATTCAAGCTGTTAAGAAAGTGAATGATATGAGTGAACAATCCTTTTTTTTGAAAAATGAGAAACAGGCGTTATGGGCAAGAGGCGCTTTACTGTGCGTTGTACCGATGTTCGACCGCACCGCCTTTCCAAACGAAGGATAGTTCCTTTCCGTCTGCAAGGCTTATCTCCCCAGTGGCCTCGTATCGCTCGCCTAAATGCCCGCGCTTTATCTCGACCGTACATGCCGTTACTTTTCCCTCATCCGTGGAATACCACTCTACCCTTCTGTCATCCTGGTACAGACTGACATAGACACCAAAAATGCGCAAGTGCTTGAGTTCTTCGCTCCCGTCCCAGGTGTAAGTGCCGGGAACGATCTTGTCATAACACAGTTTCCCATTCTCCCCCTTTTCCAGCTTCGCGATCTCTTCATTGAGGCAGCAACAGTCCATGCGAATAAGCCAACCGGTTCCCATCTCACCCGATCCGGTGACGAGATAATTATTGGGGTTGATCCCTTTCCCAAAAAGATACAGGTCATAGGAACTGTATTCGGAAACCGAAGGATTCACGGAACCCCATCCCATGGCACAGGCTCCCGTTATTTCCACGTTTTCCGTGGAGCTCCCGCCGATATCTTTGCTGCAGGAGACCATCGCCGTGGTCAATGCCACCAGCATCGCCAGACCAAAACAGCATTTCCTTTCCATGATTGTACTGTATTAAGAATGAACCGCCTATTGTTGTTTATTTCCTCCGTTTCACGACATCAGCGCAGCAACTGCATCTGCTGGTATTCGATGGTAGACCCTATGTTGGGGTTGAAGAAGTAGCTGTCCGACGAGAGGATCGTCCCGGCGTCGGAAGTACTCCACACCTGCGTGCCGCTGCCGATGGGTACATCCACCACCGTGCCGTCGCTGCTCATGTAGGGATTGACACCCCGGATGGCCTCGCTGCGAAGGGCGTTCACGCGGTCTTGCATGGCACCGGTGCTCTCATACATGGACATCTGGATGTCGCCGATTTCGTCGGCGGTCTGCCGCAACTGCTCGCTCAGGCGGGCGGCCTGCTGCTGGTTGTGGAGGATGCCGGCCCGCACGTTTTGCTGGATCTGGCTGATGACCGCCTGCTGCATGGAGGCATAGGCCTGCATGTAACTATCGTTCCATTTCAGGGAACCCTTCATTTGCTCCGCTTCCTGGATCACCTGAGACAGTCCCTGCTCATCGGAGGCGGTGTAGGTGGTGAGCCCCATCACTTCCCACATGCGGCGGTCGATGGTGCGCAGGGTGCCTGCCGGCATACGGACATCGAGGATGAAGAAACAGGCGTTCAAGGCATGAAACAGTTTCCGGCCGTTCTCGAGCGTAATGGAAAAGAGCACTATGGCGGCATCGGAGCGGGCATCGAGGATCTGTACAAAACTGCTGCCCATCGCGGACTGTGCCAGACCCTGGCGGAACTGGTTGAGGCGTATCTGCCCGAACTGGTCGGCGCGTCGGCGGAATGCCTCGGGCACTTTGTCGTAGGAGGCCGTCTCCACGACTTCGACGGATCGTGCGTCGGGAAACTGCGACTCGGCTACATAGCGCAGATAGTCTTCGGCGCAGGTATACGGACGCTTCATGGAACGCAGCAGCGGATGGCGCTGTCCGGTGGGCACGCCGTCGTTCTCATCGTAGTAGGGGCGGCTAAGTTCTGTGTAAAAGCCCAGTTGACGTGCGCCATCGCTGCCTTTGATCTGAAAACTGACGCTGCCGTTGCTCTGCTGGAACTCCTCGATGTCCATCTTCCCTACCAACTGCCAGCCGGGCAGGCAGTCGATGGTGAGCGCCTCGGCATTCTGCAGATAAGGGTCGCGCAGGGAGACGGAGCGTTTCTCATCATAGACGGTGGCCGTAGGATTGCTTTTTTGCGTCGTCCCGGAATCGCCCTCGCCGGAGGCGGCATCCCCGAGACTCGTCCCTCCGCACCCCACGGAGAGACAGGCGGCCCATATGAGTGCTGTATACATGTTTGCCTTCATTTTGCCTATTCTTGTAAACAGATTCGTCCCAGACGTTTCCCCTCGGTCGCAACTCTACCCCTGCTCCCTGTCCCGGCTGCCGGACTTCGGTTCATGGCCGGCCTCTATCCTGCATTTTTTTCGAAGGTTTGCAGGAAAACCGGCGGCGCCGGCGGGGACTTTGGAAGGAGTGCGATCTCCGGCTCGGCTGTTTCAAAAATAAGAGGTACGTTTTTAATTTACAACAGGTTAGCCCTCCGTTTACACGAACATCCCCGCCGTCTACACGAACAGGGGAACGGCATACACGAACGGGGATTTTTTTCAGCAGGGAGCGCAAAAGAATTGGAATTGTCGGCGGAAAGAATATATTTGCAAGCAAAAGCCCCTGTAAATCACACATCCTGCATGACTGCGAAACGCTCCATCCTGCCTTGCCTGCTCGCCGGACTGGCCGTCCTGGCGCCGGACGATGCCGCAGCCTCCGCAGAGCCCGTCTCGGTCTCCTCGGAATACGCCCGCCGCCACTACACCACGCAGGACGGCCTGCCGCAGATGCTCACCGAATACATCCATCAGGACGCGAAGGGCTACATTTGGATCGGCACCTTGAGCGGTTTCGTGCGCTACGACGGTTTCGAATTCACGCCTTATCTGAAAGGAAGGCAGGAAAACATCCTCTCCTTCTGTCCCGGGCCGGACGGTAGCATGTGGGCGCTCGGCTTCAAGCGCAGGCACATGGTGGACGAGGATGGAACGATGCGGACATTGCCGCTGAACGAACGCGGACTGCAGCTGAACAACCTCAACGCCTATTCGCTGCCACCGGGACTGGTGCTGCTGGAAAACGAGCAGGAACGCGAACGCGAAATCTGCCGCCTGACCCCCGAAGGAGCGGAAACCGTGCTGAAATCGCCCGCGCTGGACAGCATGGACCTCTGCCGCAGGGTCTATCTGGACAGCGTTTCCCGGACATTCTACATTCCCACCGCCCGCCACCTCTACCGGATAAAGGCCGACGGTACTGCCCTGGCGCCCATCGAGGTGTCCGAATCCTACTCGCTGCTCAGGGACGGGAAACGGCTCTACCTCTTTGCGGCCGACGGTATCTACGAGATAGACAACGACCGCGTGCGCCTGGTGGCCGCCTACCGCTTCCTGGCGCCCGACTACGGCGTAGCCGCCTGCGCCGACCGCAAGGGTAACATCTTCCTGCACGATGCCCACAACCTGTACCGCCTCTCGAAGGACGGCCGCGTCAGGCATATCGTGGATGGCATCAACCTCATCCGCCAGATGTGCATCGACCGCGAAGGGAACCTCTGGCTGGCCACCTACCAGGGTGTCTACAACTTCTTCCAGCTGAATTTCGTGAACCACCGCCTGAGCGACCGCAACGACATCCTGCGCGCCATCGACGAAGACGCACAGGGACGCCTGCTGGCCGGAACCCTCAACGGGCGTCTCCTGCGCGGACAAAGTGCCGCCGAACTGCGTCCCATCCCCTATCCTCGCCAAGGGGACAACTACTTCCTGCCCCATACGGCCCGCATAGGCGACACCACCTACCTGCTGGGCATGGGCGATGTGCTGGCTTGCGACAGCAAGGGGCGCCGTTGGCTGGGACTGCCGCGACTCAACTACCAGTTCCTGAGCAGCCACGACGACAGCCTGCTCGTAGCCACCCGCCAGGCAATCTACATCGCCGACGCCCGCGGACGCATTCTCCAAACCCACGAAGGCCTGCGCGGGGTCTTCTGCGCCTGCCCCGACGGGGACGGCAACCTCTACGCGGGCACCGCCTACGGCGTGGTGCGCCTGCGCGGGGACGAGCGCCGGGACATCGTCCTGCCGGACAGCAGCAGCATTTCCTGTACGGCCATGACCGTCAATCCTTACGGAGAAATCCTCTTCGCCTCGGGCGAAAACCTCTACACCGTGCGCAACGACTCCGCCGTGCTGGTGCAAAGCTACGGCAACCCGATACGCTCGGTTCACCAGACACGCGACAACTTCCTCATCGTGGCCGTTACCGACGGGATCTACATCACCGACAACCGCCTGCTGCAAACCATGTTCTTCAACCAGTACAACGGTTTCACAGGCATCGAACCTCTGGCTGCCCACATCGCCGAGACCGGCGACGGCACCGTCTGGATCCCTTGCGTGGACCAGGCCGTCTCCTTCCATCCGCACGAACTGGTCTACCAGTACACCCCGCCCAGACTGGACCTCCTTTCCGCACAGGCTTCGACCGACAACGTCCACTGGCAGAGCGTCTCGGCCGGAGCCGACGGACGCATCCGCCTGGAACACGGACTGCACAACCTGCGTTTTTCCTTCATCGCCATCTCCCATTCCGCCACGGGAAACATCCGCTACCGCTACCGCCTGAAAGGTTTCCAGGAACAGTGGTCGCAACCGCAGACCGGACGTGAGGTGCAATTCAACAACCTGCCTCCCGGGCACTACCGGCTGGAGGTATCGGCTCTGCTGGGCAACATCTCCTCGGACACTATCGGGGTGGACATCCTTCTGCTGCCTGCCTTCTGGCAGCACGGGTGGTTCTGGCTGGCGGTCGCACTGGGGCTGGGCAGCGGCATCTGGACACTGGCCTACACCTACTACAAGCGGCGCGACCGCCGGCAGATGGACCAGCTGCAACGCGAAATCAAGCTGAACAACCTGCTGGTGAAGTCCATCCGCCTGAAGTCCATCCCCCACTTCAACGCCAACGTACTGGCGGGTATCGAATACTTCATCCAGACCAACTCCGTCACCAAAGCCAACCACTACCTGTCATTGTACTCGCGCTTTACCAACTCCACCCTGCTGGACGTGGACAAGCCCTCCCGCTCCATCGGCGAGGAGATACAGTACATCCGCCTCTATCTCTCCCTGGAGCAGCTGCGCTACGGCGAAAGCCTCTCCTACCGCATCCTCATGGCGCCCGAGGTGGACACCGGCACGCAAGTGCCGAACATGATACTGCACACCTACTGCGAGAACGCCGTCAAGCACGGACTGCGCAACAAACCGGGAAAGGGGCATATAGACATCGAGGTTACCACCCGACCCGGCGGCATCAACATTGCCGTTACCGACGACGGCATAGGGCGCGAAG
>DVLY01000107.1 GCA_018715295.1 Candidatus Merdimorpha stercoravium
CAACGGTAGGCATTACCGACTATGCCCAGAACGAGTTGGGCGATATTGTCTATGTCGATGTCGAAACCGACGGGGAAGTGCTGGCCCAAGAGGATGTCTTCGGTTCGATCGAAGCGGTCAAGACGGTTTCCGACCTGTTCCTGCCGGCTTCGGGTACCGTTACCGAATTCAATGCGGCGTTGGACAGTGCTCCGGAATTGGTCAACAAGGATCCCTACGGCGAAGGTTGGATCATCAAAGTGTCGTTGAGCAAACCCGAGGAATTGGATACTTTGCTCTCGCCGGCCCAGTACCGGGAGATGATCGGCGCCTGACCGCCGCTTTTCGGCAGAATGACGAAAAAGCCTTGCGAGACTCTCGCAAGGCTTTTTTCGTAAAGGTCGGGAGGGGAAAACCGGGGTGAGTGCAAGGATTTTCAGGAATCGGGTATTAAAAAAGATTAACACATACTTTATCCTTCGTCCGGAGAGGGTTTCGGCAGCTTTTTGCATCCTCGACAGGGCGGGGAGGGAAAAAAGTCTTGCTTTGCGGAAAAGTTTGCCGGATATTTGCATCGGCAAACGGTTCCCATAACCGGGATTAAAAGGGAACGCCGTGAAAATCGGCGACAGTTCCCGCTGCTGTGAACCCCGTCCGCTGCAGAGCGGTCGCAGCTTTCAAGAAACGTCACTGTCGTTTTACCAAAAGACGATGGGAAGGCTTTGGAAGTGGGGTGAGTCAGAAGACCTGCCTTTGCGACAAGGGATTTTACAGCCTGCGGAGAATGGGCCGGTTAAGTCGAATCAGGACGGGAGATGCGCCTGGGAAAAGGTGAACTTGTATTTTCCGTCGGACCTTCGGGTCGCAGATCGCTTGCTGTAAAATCTGCAAAACGCAGCAAGCATGAAAACAGTCGGTTGTTTTATTGGTCGGAAAAGCCAACCCCGCAAGAGGACAGTACGGGGCCGGTCTTTTCATGTTTGCTCGTGCGTTGCTTTTGCCGGGAAGAGCAAAAACAATCATTATTAATCCATAAGCAATAGAAATGAAAAGACTGTTTATCCTCCTTTCGTTTCTCCTGGTGCTGGCCTCGTGCAGCAAGGAGAACGTTATCCTTCTGGAACCGGAATCTTCCATCGTCCTTTCGGACGGTACGGTGCCTTCGGGCGATCTGACGCTTTCTCTCGGGGAAACAGTAACCCTGTCGGCCCTGTGCACCAACGTGGAGGCGGCTCGTTATGAATGGCGTCTCAATACGGTGCTCAAGAGCGTCGAGCAGAATTATACGTTTACTGCCGAGGCGGCTGGGACCTATACGGTGAGTCTTGTTGTGCTCAATGCCGATGGAGTAGCCGGAGAGGCGTCCGAACTGACCATCGTGGTGAACGGCCCGTACAAGGAAGGGACGTACTTCCTGCTGGAAGGCAACATGAGCAACGGCAATGGCCGTGTTTGCTTCATCGACCAAAACGGGACTTTCTACGAGGATCCCTATGGAGAGGCCAACCAAAAGGACGGAAAGCCCACCTCGCCAGGGAATGTGCTTCAGGATATGTTCCTTTACAAGGACAATGCGTATTTTATTACCCAAAACGGTGCGGCCAACGGGCAGGGAGCCCGTCTGGTGATCGCCGATGCGCAGACCCTTCAGGCAAAGTCTTTGGTTACCGGTTCGATCGACGATGCGAGCGTGTGGCCGCAGCACATCGTGGTGATCGATGAAAACAAGGCGTATATCCGTTATTCGTCTTCCGACTACGAGTCCCGCTCGGGCATCCGGGTGATGAACCTCTCGACCGGTGTGTGGAACGAGCAGGATATCGAGGGTACGTCCGGAGCCTTTACAGTAGCCGGTTCGACCAAAGCACGCATGCTCCTGTTGGGCGGCAAGGTGTACGCGCCTTGCGGGCAGTACCTGCAGGTGATCGACACCAAAACCGACCAGGTGGTCAAAACCATTGACTTCGGTGCTACACGCCAGACCAAGGACATCGCCAGAGGTCTCGACGGCAAGGTCTATCTGTTGGTTTCGGGTACGTTTACAGGCAGTTTTTATTCGCCGGTTTATACTTCTTCGGCTACGGTGGTATGCGTGGATCCTTCCAACTATAGTTATACCGAGACGGAACTCCCGGAAGAGTTCCAGATGCCAGTGGCATCCTGGTCGCCCAATGTAGGGATGTGCGCTTCGTTTACCGAGCATGCTTTGTTCTTCCGCATGGGTACCGGATATGCCTCTACACAGGTGGCCCGGTACGATTACAAAAGCGGTACGGCGACGATGCTGTTGGACATTACGGGTCAGAGCGATTTGGGAATGTGCCTGTACGGTTATCTGGGCGTGGATAGGAATAATGTGCTGTACGTGGGTACTACCGACTATTCCCGTTCGATGATCGGTACGTATGATGCCAAAACGGGTGCCCGTCTGGAAAATACCTATACTGTTCCGGCCGGTTCTCCGGCGGGGATAGATTTCACGTATCGTTTTTCGGACCAGTGGCTGGAGAGAAAATGATGATCTGTGAAGCAAGTTGAAAATGAATCGAAAAGATATCCATAGTAATTTTTTTTTGCTTTGTGTCGCGAGCTGCGGAGGCTCGGCAAGATGCTCCCGCAGTCGCGGTGCAGGGCGAATATCCGGAGGATTTTTTTTCGAGAACCTCCCCTCTTGCAGGCTGGAAGGAATGTTTTCCGGGGCGAACCCGGGAAAGGACAGGGAAGATCGGTGCAGGAGAGAGGATGGTTTTTAACTTTCAAGTTGGCTGATTGATTTTTTATACTCATCTTTGTTTGGTGGCGGCAACCGGTCGG
>DVLY01000108.1 GCA_018715295.1 Candidatus Merdimorpha stercoravium
CGTCCGGCCTTCGGCCGGACGCCTGCCCGCACAATAGAAAAGAGAAAGAGTCGGACGGACTCAATACGCGTTGTCGTGAACCCCCTTCACTGCACGGCCGCTCGGGTCGTTCAGGTTGCGGAACGATTCGTCCCAAGCCAGCGCTTCCGCCGTAGAACAAGCCACCGAAGGTACCGAAGGCACGGTCAGCGCCGCACTGCCGCTGGGGAAATGCTCCTCGAAAATGCTGCGGTAGAAGTACTCTTCCTTGTTGCGGGGCGGATTGACCGGAAAACGCCGGGCCGCCGAAGCCATCTGCTGGTCGGAGACCTGCGAAGTGGCGATCGCCTTGAGCGAATCGATCCAGTTGTATCCCACACCGTCGGAGAACTGTTCCTTCTGCCGCCATACCACCTCGCGGGGCAGCATATCCTCGAAAGCCTCGCGGAGGATTTTCTTTTCGATCGTCTTCCCGGGAGCCATCTTCGCCGCAGGGTTCAGCCGCATGGCCACGTCCAGGAATTCCTTGTCCAAGAAAGGCACGCGCCCCTCCACGCCCCACGCCGCCAGGCTCTTGTTGGCCCTCAGACAGTCGTAGAGGTACAGCTTGCCGATCTTGCGCACCGTCTCCTCGTGGAAAGCCCGGGCATCGGGCGCCTTGTGGAAATACAGATAACCGCCGAACACCTCGTCCGCACCCTCGCCGCTGAGCACCATCTTGATCCCCATGCTCTTGATCACGCGGGCCAGGAGGTACATCGGGGTCGAAGCGCGCACGGTGGTTACATCGTACGTCTCGATGTAGTAGATCACATCGCGGATCGCGTCGAGACCCTCCTGCACCGTGTAGTGGATCTCGTGATGCACCGTCCCGATGTGTTCGGCCACCTTTCTGGCTGCGGCCAGGTCCGGAGCACCTTTCAGCCCCACGGCAAACGAGTGGAGCTGCGGCCACCACGCCTCGGTGCGGCCTTCGTTTTCGATACGCTTGGAGGCGTATTTCTTGGCCACCGCCGAAATGATGGACGAGTCCAGACCGCCCGAAAGCAGCACCCCGTACGGCACGTCGCTCATCAGCTGCCGGCGGACCGCCTCTTCGAGCGCGCGGCGAAGGCTTGCCGCATCGGCCGGATTGTCCTTCACGTGGTCGTACTCCATCCAATCGCGGCGATACCAGCGGGTCATTTTCCCCTCCCGGCTCCAGTAGTAATGTCCCGGGAGGAAGACTTCGTACTCGTCGGCAAAACCTTCCAAACCCTTGAGCTCCGAGCAGACCATCACATGCCCTTCGCGGTCGCGGCCGATGTACAGGGGGATCACCCCGATGGGGTCGCGGGCAATGAGGTATTCGTCCTTTTCCTTGTCGTAAAGGGCGAAAGCATAGATCCCGTTGAGGTCTTCCAGGAAGTCGATGCCCTTTTCCCGGTAGAGCGCCAGGATCACCTCGCAGTCCGAACCGGTCTGGAACTCGTACTTCCCCTTCAACCGCTCGCGCAATTCGCGGTGGTTGTAAATCTCTCCGTTCACGCACAGTACCTGCGCCCCGTCGGGGCTCACCAGGGGCTGTCCGCCGGAAGCCGGGTCCACGATCGAAAGGCGCTCGTGCGCCAGCACGGCCGAACCGCCGCAGTAGATACCGCTCCAGTCCGGTCCGCGATGGCGGATGGTTTTACTCATTTGCAGGGCTTTGCTGCGCATGGATTCCGCTTGCCCCGTCTGGATATTGAAAATGGCTGTGATTCCGCACATGGTATGAAAGAGTGTTTTAGAAATTTAGTATTGCGTATTCTTATCGTTCGTGTTGTTTTTCCAGATAACGGTCGATCTCCCGGGCCGCTTTTTGCCCCGAAGTCATCGCCCGCACCACCAGCGAAGCGCCGCTGACGGCATCGCCCGCCGCGAACACCTTGTCCATACCGGTGAAAAGCGAGGCGTCCACCGCAATGTTGCCCCGGGCATCCGTAGCCAGGGAGAGCTGTGAAACCGGACCGTCCTGACGGGGCGAAACGAAGCCCATGGCCAGCAAGACCAGATCGGCGGGGATCACTTCCGTCTTTCCCGTTTTCTTCATCTGCGGCCGGCCACCCTGCGGAGGGGTTTCCCAGACGACCTGCTCGACCTCCACCCCGACGAGTTTCCCCTGTTGGCCGACAAAGCGGTTGGTAGCCAAACTCCAACGGCGGGTACAACCCTCCTCGTGGCTGCTGGAGGTCTTGAGCACCTGCGGATACATGGGCCAGGGGGTCTGCGGGTTGTAGCCCTGCGGGGGAGCCGGCATGATCTCGATCTGGGTAATGCTCTTGGCACCATGGCGTACAGCCGTTCCCACGCAATCCGAACCGGTATCCCCGCCGCCGATCACCACCACGTGCTTGTCCCGGGCGTCGATCCGTTTCTCGGGCGGCAGGTCGATGCCTTGCAGCACCCGGTTCTGCATGCCGAGCAATTCCAAGGCGAAATGCACCCCCGGCAGTTCCCGTCCCGGCACCGGCAGGTCGCGCGGCACTTCGGCGCCGATGGCCAGGCACACCGCGTCGTATTCGCCGGTGAGCGCCTCCATCGGGATGTCTTTCCCTACGGCCGCCCCGGTCTTGAACACGATGCCTTCCTGCTCCATCAGACGGATGCGGCGGTCGATAATCTTCTTGCTCAACTTGAAGTTCGGTATCCCGAAGCGCAGCAGCCCTCCGGGCAGTTCGTCCTTTTCGTACACCGTAACAGCGTATCCCTTGCGGTTCAAGCGGTTGGCAGCCGCCAGTCCGGCCGGTCCGCTGCCCACCACCGCTACCTTGAGGCCGTTGCGCACCGGTTCGACCGGCTTGACATAGCCCTCGCGGAAAGCTGCCTCGGCAATGGCCGCTTCGTTTTCGCGGATGGTAACCGGTTCGTCGGCCGAGAGTTTGAGCACGCAGCTCTTCTCGCACAGCGCCGGACAGATGCGTCCGGTAAACTCCGGAAAATCGCAGGTCTGTTCCAGGATGCGGTAAGCCTCTTCGATGCGCCCCCGGTAGAGCAAATCCTGCCATTCGGGCTGACGGTTGCCCACCGGGCAGGCCCAGTGGCAAAAAGGAACTCCACAGTCCATGCAGCGCGAAGCTTGCGTACGGCGGTCGGAGGTATTGAGGGTCTGTTCGACTTCGCTGTAATCGTGTATGCGGTCGTGTACCGGACGGTAACCTGCTTCGAGCCGGTGCACGGTCAGAAATGCTTTCGGATCTCCCATATTTTCGGATGATGTTGTCTGGATTCGTTTTTTCCCTTTTTGTTTGTCTGGATCAGTAATCCCGCTCCACCTGACTGATGCGGCGGGAGAGGGCTTCCATCTGCTGCTGCTGGAGCACCCGTTTGTACTCGATGGGCACCACCGCGATGAACTCCTCGACGTAGCGGTTCCAGTTGTCGAGCATCGTCCCGGCCAGCGGACTGCCGGTGTAGTGGTAGTGCTTGCGGATGAGCTCGTGCAATTCGCGCCGGGCGGGGGTATCCTCGACCAAAGAGAGTTCGACCATGTCCATATTGCAGTAATAGTCGAAATTCCCATCCCGATTCCACACATAGGCCACTCCACCGCTCATACCGGCGGCAAAGTTGCGTCCGGTAGGCCCGAGCACCACCACGCGTCCACCGGTCATGTACTCGCAGCAGTGGTCGCCCACGCCTTCCACCACGGCGGTCGCGCCCGAATTGCGCACGGCGAAACGCTCGCCCACCCGGCCGTTGATGAACACCTGACCGTCGGTAGCCCCGTAGAGCAGCGTATTGCCCGCGATGATGTTGTCCTGCGGGACGAAAGGACTGTGCGCCGGCGGCATCAGGCTGATGCGCCCGCCGGAGAGACCCTTGCCCAGGTAGTCGTTGGCTTCGCCTTCCAGACGGAAATGCACGCCCCGAACCAGGAATGCGCCGAAACTCTGCCCGGCCGATCCCCGGAAACGCACCTCGAGGGTGTTTTCGGGCAAGCCCTCCCCGCCGTACAGCGCCGCGATCCGTCCGGAGAGCATCGCCCCCACCGAACGGTCGGTATTGACGATGCGGTATTCCAGCGACGTCTCCTGCCGGCGTTCCAGCGCCGCAGCCGCAGCGCGGATGATCTCCCGGTCTTTTACCCGGTCGATGTCGTGCTGCTGTTCGCTCTGGTGGTGGCGCGCCGTGTGCTGCGCCTGCGAAGGAACGTAGAGGATGCGCGAAAGGTCGATCAGGTCGTGTTTGGCCACGCCGTCCGAAGGCTTGCGCTCGATCAGGTCCGCCCGGCCTACGATGTCGTCCAGATGGCGGAATCCCAACTCCGCCAGGTATTCGCGCACCTCGCGGGCCAGGAAGGTGAAAAAGTTCACCAGGTATTCGCTGCGGCCCAGGAAACGCTTGCGCAGTTCTTCGTTCTGGGTGGCTACTCCCATCGGGCAGGTATTCATGTGGCACTTGCGCATCATCACGCAACCCAGCACGATCAAGGCCGAAGTGGCGAAACCGAATTCCTCGGCTCCGAGCATGGCCATCGCCACGATGTCGCGTCCGGTCTTGAGCTGGCCGTCGGTCTGCAGGCGCACTTGCCCGCGCAGGCCGTTGCGCACCAGGGTCTGCTGCGTCTCGGAAAGCCCCACTTCGGTGGGCATTCCCGCATAGCGGATGGAACTGGCCGGCGACGCTCCCGTACCGCCCTCGGCGCCCGAGATGACGATCCGGTCGGCCTTGGCCTTGGCTACCCCGGCCGCAATGGTGCCCACCCCGCTCTCCGAAACCAGTTTGACGCTGATCTCGGCCCGAGGATTGACGTTCTTCAGGTCGAAGATCAACTGGGCCAGGTCCTCGATCGAATAAATATCGTGGTGCGGCGGGGGGGAGATGAGCGAAATCCCGGCAATGGAGTGGCGCGTCTTGGCGATGACCTCGTCCACCTTGAACCCGGGCAACTGACCTCCCTCGCCCGGCTTGGCGCCCTGGGCGATCTTGATCTGGATTTCATCCGCATTGACCAGGTACTCGGCCGTTACACCGAAACGTCCGGAAGCCACCTGCTTGATGGCCGAGCGCAGGGACACTCCATCGACCTTCGCCGTAAAACGCTCCGGATCCTCGCCGCCCTCGCCGGTATTGCTCCGTCCGTGGATGGTATTCATGGCCAGAGCCATCGCCTGGTGCGCTTCGCGGCTGATCGAGCCGAAACTCATGGCCCCGGTAACGAACCGCCGCAGGATGGAGGCTTCGTCTTCGACCTCATCCAGCGGAATGGGCGTGCCTTTCTTGAACGCGAAGAAATCGCGGATAAAGATGGGTTTTTCCTTTTCGTCCACCAGAGCGGTGTACTGCTTGAAACGGGCATAATCGCCGCTGCGGGTCGCCTGCTGCAGGGTAGCGATGGTCTGCGGGTTCCACGCATGCTGCTCGCCGTCGCGGCGGTAACTGTAAAAACCTTCCATCGGCAGGAGGTCCCCCTCGGGATGCGGATCGGCAAAGCCTTTGTGGTGCATTTTCAGCACATCCTCGGCGATCTGCTTCAAACCGGCCCCGCCGATGGCGCTGGCCGTGCCGCCGAGGTAGCGGTCGGAAAACTCGCGACCCAGACCCACCGCCTCGAACAGTTTGGCTCCCCGGTAACTGCGCAGGGTGCTGATACCCATCTTGCTGATGACCTTCAGGAGTCCTTTGCGCAGAGCCTTGATGTAATTTTTCTCCGCCGTGGAGTAATCCATCTGGATGCGCTGCTGGCGCACCAGTTGGCCGATCACTGCAAAAGCCATGTACGGACATACCGCACTGGCGCCGTAACCCAGCAGCAACGCCGCGTGCATCACCTCGCGCATGTCGCCCGACTCGACGACCAAGGCGGTCTGCACCCGCTTGTGGGCCGACACCAGATGGTGGTGTACGGCGCTGACAGCCAACAGCGAGGGGATCGCCGCATGCGAAGGGTCCACGCCCCGGTCGGACAACACGATGTAGCTGGCTCCTTCATCGACGGCCTTTTCCGCCTGGAGGCAGAGTTCGTCGATGGCCTCGCGAAGTCCCTGCTCGCCTTTTTCCACCGCGAAGAGCATGGGGAGCTTGACCGATTTGAAACCTTTGTAGCGGATATTGCACAGCAAGTCGAGCTGCGTATTGGTGAGCACCGGGTGCTTCAGGCGCACCATCTTGCAATAGCTCTCGTCCGGATAGAGGATTTGCCCGCCCACCGAGCCGATGTATTCGGCCAGGCTCATCACCAGTTCCTCGCGCAGGGGGTCGATCGGCGGATTGGTTACCTGGGCGAACTGCTGGCGGAAATAGTTGTAGAAAGGCTGGGGCTTTTCCGAAAGGATGGCCAGGGGTGTATCGTTGCCCATCGAGGAAACCGGCTCGGCCCCTGCGCTGCACATCGGGGAAATAATGCGCTCCACGTCCTCCCGCGTATAGCCGAAGGCCGGCAGCAGGCGGCGGAAATCGGGCGTGGTGTCATCGACCTTCCGGCCGGATTTGAGTTTGTCCAACTCCACCCGGTTGTTCTCCAGCCAGGTGCGGTAGGGATGCGCCTTGGAGAGCTGCTCCTTGAGTTCGGCATCGTAATACACCCGACCCTGTTCGGTGTCCACCAGGATGATTTTCCCGGGCTGCAGGCGTCCCTTCTCGCGGATGTTTTCCGCCGGGAAATCCACCACGCCCACTTCCGAAGCCACCACCATCGTATCGTCCCGGGTGATGAGGTAACGCGCCGGGCGCAATCCGTTGCGGTCGAGCATTCCTCCGGCGTAGCGCCCGTCGGAAAACAGGAGCGCCGCCGGGCCGTCCCAGGGCTCCATCAGGATGGAATGGTATTCATAGAACGCCTTCAGGTCATCCGATATGGGGTTTTTCTCGTTGAAACTCTCCGGCACGAGCATCGCCATGGCATGCGGCAGGCTCATCCCGGACAGCACGAGGTATTCCAGCAGGTTGTCCAGCGAAGCGCTGTCGCTCATCCCGGGCTGGAGAATGGGGCTGATGCCCGAAGCCGGTCCCAGGGTGGGCGAGGTGAGCGCACTCTCCCGGGCTGCCGTCCATTCGCGGTTGCCGCGTACGGTATTGATCTCCCCGTTGTGCGCCACCAGGCGAAAAGGTTGCGCCAGGCTCCACGTGGGGAAGGTATTGGTCGAAAAACGCGAGTGCACCAGTGCCAGCGCGCTGGTGAGGTAGCGGTCGGAAAGGTCGGGGAAGTAATGCCGCAGCTGCATCGTTTCCAACATGCCCTTGTAAACAATGCGGCGGGTAGAAAGCGAGCAGACGTAGAAATCCTTCCGCCCGGCCATATCGCTGCGGGCGATTTCGTTTTCCACGTGCTTGCGCAAAAGGTACAGTTTGATCTCCAGGTCGTCCTGACTTTCTCCGCCGGTGATGAATACCTGGCGGATGTCCGGTTCGGTAGCGCGGGCCGCTTGGCCGAGGATGTCGGAATCCACCGGCACTTCCCGCACGTGCATCAGGTTCAGGCCCAGCTTCTCGCACTGGTCCTTCCACAGGCAGAATATCTCCTGCTGCTGCTGGCGGTCTTTGGGCAGAAAGACCAGACCGGTACCGTAGCGGCCTTTTTCCGGAACGGGAATGCCTTGCAACAGAATGAATTCGTGCGGGATCTGGAGCAAAATTCCGGCTCCGTCGCCGGTCTTGTTGTCGGCTCCTTCGGCGCCGCGGTGGCGCATGTTTTCCAGCACGGAAAGAGCGGATTCGACGATGTCGTGGCTCTTCTGCCCGTGAATGTTTACCAACATGCCGACCCCGCATGCATCGCGTTCATAGGCCGGATCGTAAAGTCCCTGCGGCGTTTGTTCCTGTTTCATGTCTTCAAAATCTTTTATAACCACACTCTCTTTCAGATGGATGTTTCCCTCCTTCGGGAAGCAAAAACCCCGGAAAGAGAAAATGCCTGCCGCAAGTGCGGCAGGCATTTTCTCCAAATGAACACGAACCACAACTCACGGCCGGGCGTCCGGGACGGACTTCCTGGTGGAATTATTGTTGCGCATCATATTCATTGTGGAGGTTTTCATTTCCTTCGTTGTTGAACTGGCAGCAAATGTACGGAAATATTGGCATGCGGGAAAAGTTTTTTTCAAAAAATCGACAACAATCCATCGTTTTGTGTTTTTTAACATAAAAAATTCATCCCCATCCGGCGGCTTCCGCCCTATTTTCCCCGCCCGGGAGTATGTTTTCCGGGAAAAAATCCTCAATTTTGCGGAAGAAAAACAGCGCACACTGCGCGTTTTATACTTACATTGCCAACAAAACCAAGAGCAGAACGAAAAAAACCATGAAACGCACCGAGGTAAAGGACATCCTCGCGGGAGGATACGTAGGAAAGCAGGTAAAGGTAATGGGATGGGCACGGACCTTCCGCAACGACCGGTTTATAGCCCTCAATGACGGATCGAACGTCCAAAACCTGCAATGCGTCGTGCCTGAAGGCCTGCTGACCCCCCAGCAGAAGATCTATGCCGGCACGTGCCTGGCCGTCGAAGGAACGGTGGTCGAAAGCCAGGGAAAAGGCCAGGCGTACGAGGTGCAAGCCACCGGCGTCGAGATCCTCGGCCAGGCCGATCCTGCCGAATATCCCCTGCAGCCCAAAGCCCATTCGATGGAATTCCTCCGCGAAATCGCCCACCTGCGTGTGCGCACCAACCTCTTCGGAGCAGTGATGCGCGTGCGCTCCGTTACGGCGCAAGCTGTCCATCGGTATTTCGCCTCGAAGGGTTTCTTTTACTTCAATGCCCCCATCATCACCGGCTCGGACTGCGAAGGTGCCGGCGAGATGTTCGGCGTATCGGTGCTCTCCCACGACAACCCTCCGCGCCGCGAGGACGGCAAGACGGATTTCTCGAAAGACTTCTTCGGCCGGCAGACCAACCTGACGGTGTCCGGTCAGCTCGAAGCCGAAACCTATGCCATGGGATTGGGCAAGGTGTACACCTTCGGCCCGACGTTCCGCGCCGAAAACTCCAACACTTCGCGCCACCTGGCCGAGTTCTGGATGATC
>DVLY01000109.1 GCA_018715295.1 Candidatus Merdimorpha stercoravium
TTTCTATTCGAGCGACAGGACGATCGCCTGCCCCGGAGCCATCTCGTAGGACAGCCAGTCGGAAGTAAACGTATGGATGAATCCTGTGATCATGTCGGCCGCTTTCCGGTCGCCGGCATAGGGGACGTGCAGGTAAAATTTCCGGGAGGAAGCCTCGTCGGTATTCAGCAGGACGACGATCTGCCGGTGCGGAGCCTCGGGACGGAAGCGTCGGTAAGCCTTGACCGACCCCTCGGGCGATTCGACATACGGCAAGTCGAGCGTCCCGGAGGAAGTATCGCTTACCAGGTCCAGGTGTACTTTGCGTAGGTCGTTCAGCCGGGCGATCACCCTGCTCAAAGGGTCCCGGGAGAGCCAGTTGAGCGCCCCGAGGTAAAAGAGCGGAAGTCTTTCCCGGGCGTAAAACTCCGTCTGGTCTTTGGTAAAGCCCAGTCCGGTATTGACCGGGAAGGTTTCCAGCAGTTCGAATCCCGAATGGATCATCGGAAGGACGGACGGAAGGAAACAGAATACCGCATATCCGGCCAAGGAAAAACGGGCGCCGCCGCGCGCGGCCGCGCGCGGCGTGTTGTGGGTCTCCAAAGTGCCGAACACTGCTTCGGGGCGATCCTGGCGGGCGTAGTCCACCATGCGCCACAGGGAATGCGGGTCGCACTCGAAGCCGAATCCCAACGCCGCATCGTATCCCTCGGGGTCGGCCTGGCCCTTCGGGTAGAAGTTTTCTTCGAAGAAAGCAAAGGTGGGGTCGATCTTTCGGGCCTCCTGCCGGATGTCCCGAACCAGGGGTTCCGGGAGGGCATGCCCCATGTCGATCATCGAACCGTCGATCCCGTATTTCTTCTGGTAAGTGGGGATCACCTGCGCGAGGTAGTCCCACAGGGGGCGCACCGCGTTTTCCTCCTTGGCCAAAGCGGGATCGTAGTACCGGAGGGTATTGTACGCCATGTAGTTGTACTCGTCTTTCGGATCGCGGTACATGCGCAGGTAGGTTACGTCGTCCCACGAAGGCTGGATGTCGTCCGGCGGCCAGTCGGCAAAAGCGGGAGGGATGACGGCTTCGCCTTCGGAAGTTTGTCCCACCGGTTGCCCTTTGAGGCGTTTTACTTTGTCCGGCGGGAGGGTGAACATCTGCCGGTACTCCGGGCAAGGGGGGAGGTAGTCTTCCTGCTGACCCGAGGTCGGAACCTGCCGGATGCGCTGGAGCTCTTCGGAGGTGAAGCGGGGCTTTTCGAAGCGGTCGGCATCCTGACGGTGGATCCAGTAGAACCACTCGGGGTGCGAAGAGGCTTGGACGCAGTCCACCGAGGCGGTCCGCAGGGCGAATTCCAGCACGACGCGGATGTCCAGGATGTGGGCGGCTTCCACCAGGGCGGCGAACTGGTCGGCGACGCTCATCCCCTCCAGCAGCGGGTCGGCCAGCAGCGGGTCGAAGTCCAGCAGGTCGGCGGTGGCGTACGGCGAGCCGAGGTCGCCCTTGCGGTGGGTGGTGCCGATGCGGTTGACGGGCAGCAGGTACAGGGTGTTGGCTCCCAGGGAGCGGATGTAGGGGAGCATCGCGATGGTCTTGAGGAAAGTACCGCTGTCGCGGATGCCTTTTTCGTTGAGGGTCAGGTCGATCTGCGACTGGCCGATGACGTGGTTGCCGTCGTGGTCGAAGGCGCTGGTCAGGCGCGGGAAGGCGTTGTAAAGCACCGCGCGCGTACTCCATCGGTCGGCCTCGCCCCGGATGGAGGAGAGGTTGGCGGTGTAGTCCACGCCCGGTCGGGCTTGTTCGAGGATGCGGACGACCAGATCGCGGTAGTAGTCCTTGGCCCGGACAAAGACGTATTCGTATTTGCTGAAGGGGCGGCTCCAGGCCGAAGGGACATAGATGTAGGTTTCGGCGTGTTGCGAATTGTTTTCCAGCAGTTGCGGGATGCGGGACAGCGGGGAGGTTTTATTCATGGAACGTGTTGTTTTTGAGGAACGAAAAATGCAGGCCGCCGAGTCCGGTTCGCAATCCTGCGTCCGTCAAGGGCCTGCATTGGCGGATACGGCGCCCCGGCGGGGCGAGCCGTCGGTCAGGGTTCGACCACCAGGCGGAATCCTTCGCCGTGGATGTTGCTGATGGATACTTTGGGGTCGCTCTTGAGGTATTTGCGCAGTTTGACGATGTATACGTCCATCGAACGCGCGGTGAAATAGTTGTCGTCTTTCCAGATGCGCACCAGCGCCAGTTCGCGCGGCATCAGGTCACCCATGTGCTGGCAAAGGAGCTTGAGCAGGGCGTTTTCCTTGGGGGAGAGTTTGTATTCCTCGGTGCCGTTGGAGAGGTTGCGCAGTTTGGAGTCGAAGGTAAAGGTGCCGATCTTGAACTCGGTCTGGGTGTTTTCCTCGGCTTCGGCCGTTTCCGCAGCCCCGCGTTCGGTGATGGCTTTGATCTTGTAGAGGAGCACTTCGCTGTCGAAGGGTTTGTTCAGGTAGTCGTCGGCCCCGACCTGGTATCCGTGCAGCACGTCCGACTTCATGGATTTGGCCGTCAGGAAGATGATGGGGACTTGTTTGTTGACTTCGCGGATTTCCTTGGCCAGGGTGAAGCCGTCCTTCTTGGGCATCATCACGTCGAGTATACACAGGTCGTATTTGTCGGAGTTGAATTTTTTCCAGCCGTCCTCTCCGTCCACTGCATGGACGACATCGTAGTCGTTGAACGTGAGGAAGTCTTTCAGCACGGCGCCGAAGTTGGTGTCGTCCTCCACGAGCAACAATTTGATTTTGGGTTTTTCCATAGTGGATTGTTTTTTTGATTTTTAGGAAGTAAAGTTACGGATTATTTCGTCGTCAGTCAAGGGGGATTTTCACGGTAAATGTGCTCCCTTTTCCCGGCGCGCTCTCCACTTCGATGATCCCGCCGTGGAGTTCGACGATCTTTTTCGAGTAGGCCAGCCCCAGGCCGTGTCCCTTGATGTTGTGGACATCGCCGGTGGGTACGCGGTAGAAATCCTCGAAGATCTTTTTCGTTTCGCTCTTGTTCATGCCCAGGCCCCGGTCCGTGATGTCCACCGCCCAGTATCGCCCGTCGGAGGTGTTGTAGGTGCGGACGGTGATCTCGGGTCGGCCCGGAGAGTATTTGTTGGCATTGTCCAGGATGTTGAGGAAGATGTTGATGATGTGCATCCGATCGACCGTGGCGGTGGTTTTCTCGGCTTCGAAACGCTCCTCGATGGTGCCCTGACGGTCGGTGACGATGAGTTCGATGTGTTCGAGGGCTTCTTCCAGGAGCGAGTTCAGGTCGGATTCCGTCCGGTTGAGTTCCATCTGTCCGCGCTCCAGGCGGGCGATGCGCAGCACGCTTTCCACCTGGGTGAGCATCCGGCGGTTTTCCTGCTTGATGATCCCGGCGTAGTGTTCCACCCTTTCCGGGTCGGAGTTGATCCGGGAGGAGTTCAGCGCATCGGCGGCAATGCTGATGGTGGCGATGGGCGTTTTGAACTCGTGGGTCATGTTGTTGATGAAGTCGTACTTCATGTCCGTTACCTTCTTCTGCTTGATCATGTAGAAGATCGCGGCGGCGAACACCCCGATGATAAACAGGATGAAGGCAACCGAGGCGATGATCATGGGCACCATGGAGCGCACCACGAAATTCATCACCCGCGGGAAGCGCAGCACCAGTTCGTACTTGGCATAGCCGTCCTGGTTGGCGAAGAGCTGGGAGTGGAAGGCGATCAGGTCTTCGTCCCACTCCTCGGAGTGGACATCGGAGAGCTCGCCGTCGGTCAGGATGCCGTACTGGTAGCGGATGTTGATGTAGTTGTCCGAGAGGATTTCATCGATGATGCCGGTGAGCACCTGCGGATCGACGCGCTGCTGGATGGGGGTCATGTCGCCGATCACCCCGGCTTGGGTGCGGAGGATGTCCTGCAGGACGTTTTCTTCGTTCCAGCCGTACTTTATGGAATAGTTCGGGTTGGAGGAAGCCCCTTCGGTGTAGAGGGGGACGGAGGTTATTTGGCTGAAGTAGTTCTTGATCTGCAGCGAATCCTGCCGGGAACTGATCAGTTTGTTCAGCGGGATGGTAAAGGTCTCCTCCAGGACGTTCTGACGGATGCTGAAGGCTTCGTTGCGGCCGGGGATGGTGCCGATGTAGTTGGCCGTGGTCTGCCGGTAGGTGGGCGAGATGAAGTCTTTCAAGCCGGCAAAGCGCGAAAGGAGGTATTCGCCTTCTTCCTCTTCGAGTTTGCGGGTGATCTGGTGGATGGCGCGCGTGGCGTTTTCCTCGAATTCGAGGGTGCGTTCGGTGATCACCGACGAGATCCAGTAGATCTGGATGCTCACCAGACCCAGGAGCGAGACGAGCATCAGGGCGATGATCAGGATATATTTGTTTTTCCTCCTCATAATGTACAAAAGTACCCTCGGCGGGGGATTTTCGATATTAACGTTCTGCTAAATTAACACCCGGATTGCTTAAAGGCTTCCGGTTTTTTTAACAATTGCGTCCCGAATCTGCCGGTAGTAGTCCTCGTGCGGAACAGCTACGCCCCGTTCGCCCAGGGTAAGGCGGGAGAACTCCTCGGGGGTGAAGAAACGCACGGCTTCGACTTCTTCGCGCTGCAGGGTGAAGGTCGTCGGGTCGGCATCGCTCTCCAGCAGATAGACGTAGCAGTGTTCGCGGTTGAACCAGCCCAGGCGAGGGTAAGGGTAGGCCATGTGGATGACGGTGAGCAGTTCCAGCCGGTCGGGTTGGACTTCGAGACCGATCTCTTCTCTCAGTTCGCGCAGGGCGCCTTCGGCGGGGGTCTCTCCGGCGGAAATGTGTCCGGCCACCGAGATGTCCCACAGTCCGGGGAACGTGTCTTTGGTCAGGGCGCGTTTTTGCATCAGGATGTTCCCTGTCCGGTCGTAGATCCAGATGTGGGCCGAACGGTGCCAAAGGCCCTGCTGATGGGCCTGGCGTTTGGGAACGGACCGGGACAGGGGGCGGTCGTCGCTGTCGAACAGATCGACGTATTCTTCGCTCATGGTTTTCGGGGTTTTGGAAAGGACAAAGGTAGTGAAAGCCGAGCGCAACGGCGAGGGGAAAACGAAGTTTTCCTCCGAAGGCGTTGCCGAGGCGCCTCCTACCTTATGGAAAGGTAGTGAAAGCCGAGCGCAACGGCGAGGGGAAAACGAAGTTTTCCTCC
>DVLY01000110.1 GCA_018715295.1 Candidatus Merdimorpha stercoravium
CAAAGCCCCGCGGGGCAAAACATCCCCCGGGGCGGTCAGTTGAACCAGTCCCACACCACCCCGAAACGCACCACGGGATCCACCGAGGGATAATACGGCGAAGCGAAATAATCCTTGTTCTTCAGGATCCAGGGAGTCAGGTTTTCGACCTTGAGGAAGATACGGGTACGGCGCACCTTGGCCGAAAGCGAGAGGTCGATGTAGGGGTAATCCCCGATCTGACGCCGGGTGGAGAGCGGCTGGAGGTTGTAGTCGGAGAGCAGCGGATTGTACATCGGCGCATCGAAAGCCGAAAAATAACGCAGCGTGACGGCCGGCATCAGCGTAATGGCTTTTCGGAAAAGCGGAAAATAAGCGTACAGGCTCGAGCGCACGATCACCTCGGGCAGGGGAAGCACTTCCGCGCCCGAACTTACATGCTGGTAGGTAAGGGTATTGTCCCATCCGAACCACCCCAAACGCAGATCGCGCGAAAGGGTAACAGCCAGTACATTCACTTTTCCGTCGTACTGCCGGGGCGCGCGCAGGGAGTCGTAATACACGTAATTGCCCAGGTCGGTAAAGCTCACCCGCGCATCGAACACCTTGTCGCTGCGCAAGGTAATGGCGACCTCGTTGGATTCGATGCGTTTGAAGTCGTTGTACCAGTTGTAGTCGGCATACGAGCTGCGGTAAAACCGGGTGGTCATCGCCGGATAGTACGACGCATTGGCGTACGAACCTTCCAGGCGGTTTTGCGCATTGAGCTGGATGTATCCCGACAGCCGCAGGATGCGCGCTCCGGAGAACATCCCCGAAAGGCTGTAATCCAACGACGCGTCGGCTCCGAAATACTTCATCGGCCGCCAACGTCCCATTAGGTTGACCATCAGCGTATTGCCCGACATTTCCGACACCGGTACGCTTCCCCCCGAAGCCAACGTCCCGGGAAAAGAATAGTTGGCCGTCTGGTAGCGGATCATCCCCTGGGCATAGATGTTGACCAGCGGGAAGTTCACCCCGGCCCCGGCCGCCAGGTCCAAGGTGTTGTAGTACGAGCTGTCGGTGCGCGCAGCCCCTTCCAAAAGCCCTGAACCGTAGTACGCGAGGGACTTCCGCCCGGCCGAACCCGACGGGGAGACAAAGGCCGGGTCGTAATACTTGTAGGTGAGGTGTTCGTACTTTATCTCGTTGAGCAGGCTCACGCGAAACCCTTTGGGGTTTTTGATCGACGAATTGAAAATATCGTACGACTGAGTGATGAAAAAGCGCGTGCCGCCCAAACGGTTGGCCACCTCGCCGTCGGAGTCGCCCAGATTGACCGGGATGGTCTTGCGGTAGGAGAACTGCTCGTCGTCCGAGAGGAAAAACCCGATCCCTTCCTCGGTCAGCCCTCCGTTCTCCACCGCCGAGAGGTACTGGTACATCACGTGCGAGCGGACGATGTAGCGATACGACTTGGTGTGGTAGCTGAACGTACCGACCAACTGCCCGTGGTGCGATTCGATGTAGTTGTATAGGCCGAAGGTGCGCTTGCCCCGAAAACCGAACGAGAAGTTGACCTGCTTGCCCACGTTGGCCGTGAAATTGAAATCGAGCACCTGCCCGGTCATGTTGGAAAAGACGTTCGAATGGTACATGACTTCCGACCAGGGGGTGCGCACATCGTAGTACTTCACCTGGTCGGTGGTTCGATAATACATGCTTCGGGAGCGGATGCCGTACGCAGGGGTCAGGGAAGGCTTCTCCGTATAAACCAAAGGCGTGTATCCCTCAGCCAGGTTCGGGAAAGGCATGTAGCCGTACTCATCCCGCCGGGTAGGGTTCAGTTTGTAGTATTTGCCGATATTGAGCGTGGTATCCACCAGCGTGGTATCGCCGTAGAGATCGATGATCTTGTAAACCTGGATGGAATCCTTGTAGCGGTTGGTATAGATCTGGCGGTCGCGGGTAGATCGCTGGGCCGCGCGGGCTGCGGAATCCTGCCGGGCCTGTTCGCGGGGCGAAAGGATGCGTTCGCCGAAAATATTGAGCGAATCCATCCCGCCGGGATACACCTGGTCGCGGTTGAAAGGATCGCTGCTGTCATAGCTGTCCGTGCGGTTGCCGTATTGGTCGAACGTCTGGGCGCCGAGCGGCAATACCCCGCCCAGGCACACCCAGGCGATCAAGGACAGGATACGCATCAATATGGGACAGCTGCGGTTCATTGTGCAAAAATAATCCATACTTCGGTACGGTGCGGTATCCGGAGCAAATTTTGTCGCGAAAAACACCCCTCATCCCCTCTCTTCGGCATCCAAGTCCGCCGTCTTGCCCGAGTCGTCCGCCTGGTCCGACCGATCGGGCAGGTCGAAAACTTTTTTGGAGATATTCATCAAGGCAGCCACCGAAAAAGAACTCCTCGCCTGGTTTTCCAGCACGATGATGGTCGTATCCTCCTGCGGGAGGCGCAGAAAACGCCCCTTGTACCCATGCCACCAGCCGTTGTGGTACACGATCCGATACCCCTGGTATTCGTCCAGACGCCACCCCCATCCGTAGGGGTGAACCTCATCGGTGTAATTGGTGTAAGCCTTCGCCTGCCACGAAGCATCGAGCAAAAAGCCGTTGCGCAGCGCCAGGTCAAAACGCAGCAAATCCTCCGCCGTGGAATAAACCCCTTTGTCGCCCAGCACCCCGTCCAGAAAATTGGGCTGATACGCCCCACGCCGCGAGGTATGCCCGATGGTCATCCGATCGGCCGAAGCAAAGGCCTCCTCGGTACAGAAAAACGTGTCGTCCATCCCCACCGGTTCGAAGATATGGGCGTGCACCCAGCTGGCGAAATCCTCGCCCGTAACGCGCTGCACGATCAAGGCCAGAAGCGCGTAATTCGTATTACAATAGCGGTATTGCCGCCCCGGAGAAAAATAAACCCGGGGTTTCCGCTTGTTCATGATGGCCAGCATGTCCTCGTTGCTCATCGGGTCGGTGCTCGCCCACGCCCCGGGCGTGAAAAGCGTGTAGTCCGGCAGCCCGCTGGTATGGCTGAGCAGCATCTCGACCGTAACCCGAGGATAGGCAAAGCCTTCCAGGTACGTCGCCACCGGCTCCCCGAGATCGATCTTTCCCTCGCTGGCCAGCATCAGCACCGCCGTAGCGGTGATCGTCTTGGAGATGGAAGCCAGTTGAAAACGGGACGAAACCGTCAGTTTTTCCCGCGAGCGGAAGTCGGCATACCCGTACGCCTTGGTGAAAACCTTGTCCCCCTGGGCAAAGAGCACCACGCCGTTGAACTGGCCGCGAACGGCCCGAGTGGTAAAGTACTTGTCGATCTCTTTGGCCTTGTCCGCTTCGAAAGGCTGGGAAGGCAGCGCGACCCGCCGATGGATCCTGCTGGTATCGATCCGCACCTCCTTTACCATCCAGTCGTCTCCTCTCTCCCCGGCGGCAAGGCCGGGAGCGAACAAGAGGAAAAGGAAAAGAAATACGGTCGGTGTTCTGTTCATGTTTTTCGAGAGAAATCCATCCGGAGAATCCTCCGGCAGGAACTTTTGCCGGCAAATGTAGTGAAGATAAACCAAAACTGTAACGCCATAGTTTTTTTTTATAAACATTTAACTTCTAAAGCCTTGCAGGAAGCTAATTTTACCCTCGGAAACAGGAAGCGACCCCCGGGGCAGGTCCCCGCCCGCCCGAAGGGAGTCCCCGAAAAAAGGAAAACAAATCAATAAAAAACCAATACCATGAACGCAAAAGCAAACCACGGAGCCGCGCTCCGAAACCCCGAGATCGTAAACTGCCTCAACACCCTGTTGGCCGACTACCAGATCCACTACCAGAACCTGCGGGGCCTGCACTGGAACATCCAGGGACGCTCGTTCTTCACCCTGCACAGCGTCTTCGAACAGTACTACAACCAGGCTGCCGAACGCATCGACGCCCTGGCCGAACGCATCCTGATGCTCGGCGGAAAACCGCTGCACACCTACCAGGACTACCTCGATGCCGCCTCGCTGAGCGTCCGCCGGGACATTTCCCAGGCCGACCCTGCCGTGGAAAGCGTCCTGGAAGACATCCAAGCCTTGCTTTCCGCCCAGAGCGAGCTGCTGCGCCTGGCCGGGGAAGCCGGCGACGACGTAACGGCCGACCTGCTCACCGGCTACAACGCCGAGGACGAAAAGAAGGTCTGGATGCTCACCTCCTACCTGGCCTGAGTACCGGCATCCGCCCTCGTTTTTAACGGAAAGAAAAAAGTAAACTATCTCATCAAAAAAAACACGACTGTCAACCATGGAAAACAACACTGCAAACCCCATGCCGAGAATCGGCGATCCCGCCCCGGCCTTCACCGCCAAGACCACGCAAGGGCCCATCAACTTCCCGTCGGACTACAAAGGCAAGTGGAAGATCCTCTTCAGCCACCCGGCCGACTTCACCCCGGTGTGCACCTCCGAATTCATGACCTTCGCTTCGATGGCTTCCGACTTCGAAGCGCTCAACTGCCAGCTGGTGGGTCTGTCGGTGGATGGACTTTACAGCCACATCGCCTGGCTGCGCACCATCCAGAACAAGATCGAGTACAAAGGCATGAAGAACGTGGAGGTGAAGTTCCCCCTCATCGAGGACATCACGATGGAAGTCGCCAAACTCTACGGCATGATCCAGCCGGGCGAAAGCCAGACCTCGGCCGTGCGCGCGGTATTCTTCATCGACCCGCAGGACAAGATCCGCACCATCCTCTACTACCCCCTCTCCCTGGGGCGCAATTTCGATGAGATCAAGCGCGTGCTCATCGGCCTGCAGACCTCCGATCGCTTCGGGGTAGCCCTTCCGGCCGACTGGCGCCCGGGCGACGAAGTCATCGTGCCCACCGCCGGATCGTGCGGAGTGGCCAAAGCCCGCATGAACGGCGAAGAAGGGCAGATGAAGTGCTACGACTGGTTCTTCTGCACCAAACCTCTGAGCAAGGAAGAAGTGGAAAGCAATCTGGGCTAAACCGCCGGAAGGACCTCTTCCGCATTCGACACGGAGCTTGCGCCTGAAAAGGCGCAAGCTCCGTGCTTTTTCCCCGCCCGGCAAAATGGAAAATGCCCGGGAAGCCCTTGCGCGAAAAGACGTCGCAGGGAACGATTTTTTGCGTACTTTCGTCGCATAAAACCCTTGTTTCCATGAAAAAATCGACTCTTCGGATGCTGCTGGCCGTGATGGGCGTCGTCGTGATCGTGTACGGACTGATCTCGGGACGCTTGGCGGAAAGTTTTCATCAGACCCCCTACTCCACCGGCTTTATCGTCGTGATCCTGCTGATCTATGCCGTGGTGAACTTTTGGAATTTCTTCAAAGGAAATCGTTGACCGAATCCACCCCTGCTTCTCCCCACAAAAAAAACGAACGATCATGAAAATCGCCCCATTTCTCCTGGTTTTGACAGCCTGCGGGCTGTGCGCCTGCACGCCTTCCGCGCCCAAGAACACCATCGAAGGCCAGATCGATGGCTTGAGAGCCGGCGACCGCATCGTCCTGGCCACCGGCACATTGACCCAAACTTCCATCCCTACGGACAGTGTTACGGTAACCCAGGACGGACATTTTTCCTTGACAACTTCGGCGACCGACACCTATGCCCGTCTGTTGCTGGTACAGGAAGGCGAAACGCTCGATGTAAACAACAACCCCTCGGCGGGCATCTTCCTGGAAGGATACTCCCAACTACATGTCCAGGGAGATGTCCAGCAATGGCGGTATCTGAAGGTTTCCGGAGGTCTGTACGACCTGCCTCAGATGAGAGCCATTAACGAGCTGGCAGACAGTGCCAAAGCCATCCAAAAGCAAGGGCACGTCCTGCTGGACTCCCTGCAGCGGTCCCAGGGGAAATACGACAAGAACCGCCTGAAAATCCTGCAGGACAGCGCCCTTTCCTTCATTCGATCCGCCAACGAAATATTTGACCAATGTGACCCTATGGAACGCGAACTGGTCAAAAACAACCCCGACCTGGCCTACTCCGCCGAACTGCTGCACTACGATTACAAGACGATGAAGGACTTCGACCGGTACGATTCTGCCTTCCGCACCCTCTCCCCGCGCGTGCAGGCCAGCCCTGCCGGGAAAGCCGTCGCCGACTACATAGCGGCCGTACGCGCGACCCAAGTCGGGAACACTGCACCGGATTTTGCACTGGAGGACATCGACGGACAGATGCTCCGCCTTTCGGACCTGCGCGGCCAGTACGTCCTGCTGGACTTTTGGGGCTCCTGGTGCGGTGGGTGCCGGGCGTCGATCCCTTCGTTGGTCGCTCTTTATGACCGGTTGAAAGACAAGAACTTCGAAATCGTCGGCATCGCCGTAAGCGAATACAATGACTCGTACTGGCGGAAAGTCGTCGCCGACGAGAAGATGGCCTGGCGGCACGTCAACGACAGCCATTCGGCACTCGGGCAGGAGATCCAACCGGCCTATGCCGTAATGGGAGTCCCGACTTGCTTTCTCATCGACCCGGAAGGGAACATCGCCCTGAAAGGATACCCCTGGGACATCCTCTCCCAGGTAAAGGAAACGGTCGAGAAAGCCCATCCGGACAGCGGGAAGTAAAACCCGGCGGTCTTCCCTACCTCAACCCGCCGACACGACGAGCTTCTTTCCTGTCGACGGCTCGCTGCACCGCCGGATAGCGGCGGCGGAACTTGTCGAACGTATCGCGGGACAGATCGAATCGGCGGCAAATATCAGCGATGGACTGATCTTGGTTGAGCATCCGGATGATCTGCTGCTGGTTTTCGGTCAGGATGTTGAACTTGGTGTAACTCCCCTTGCGCCGTCCCAATACCTTTCCTTCGGCCTTGCGCAAAGCCAATGCCTCCCGGGTACGCATCGAAATGAGGTTGCGCTCGATCTCGGCCACCAGACCGAAAGCAAAGCACAGCACTTTGCTGTTTATGGAATTGTCGAACGAATAACCTTCCTTGGTCGAAAAAAGGTTGATCCGTTTTTTCAAACACTTGCCCATGATGGCCATTACGTCGGTCAGCGTCCGGCTCAAACGCGAAACTTCGGTAACGATCAAGGTATCGCCCGGCTTCATCCGGCGCAAAAGCGCGCCCAATTTCCGCTCGCGTTCATTCTTGCGGCCGCTGACGACTTCCGTTACCCAGTTGTCGACGGTCCAGTTCCGGCTCTGCGCAAAACGCCTGATCTCGTCCTGTTGGTTGGCAAGGTGTTGCTTTCCTGTGCTTACCCGTAAATATCCTGTTATCATACGAAAAATGGTTTTTTGTTCGGGCAATATCGCCCGCGCGTAAAGGTAATAGCACGAAAACACCCTGACGAAAAACCACCATTCCACTTCCTGCCGAAGAATCCGATACTTTACACGACTTGCCCTGTCCCTACGAAAAAAGCGTCGAGGAATTTACCTCGACGCTTCTATTATGGCAGCCGCCGTTATCCTTTCCAGGATATGCAAAACCATGCATGAATAAACGCATTCCCGGAAAACATCCAAAAACCGCTTGTTTGACCGGACGGTCAAACCCGCCGGTTACGGATAACTATCTCCATCTATAAGTCCGCCATCGGACGGACGATACACCGCCCGGATACGCAACGGCTGTGTCCTCAGCGCTTTTCCATACGCACTGGCAGCTCCCTGAGCGGGATCGTAATACTGGTCGGCTCCGCTGGGCTTATGGACGATGCTTCCCGATCCATTCACGTAAGCCATCGTCGCACGGGCGTATTCCGAAGCTTCGTACGTTACCCACTCGCCTTCGCGCGCGGCTGCGGCCGAAGACCAGTAAAAATTTTCCTGAAATTCCTTGTACACCGGATAATACGTGGTAAGCGTATTTTCCAACTCGCGGATAGCCGGCAGATACCATACGGTATTCTCCTCGGAGATCATACCGCTGGCATCGGTCTTGTTTTTCCGGTAGCAATACTCGGCAGCCGTCTGGGGGACCTCGTCCAGGACCATCGCCCGGGCGGGACCGTCGGGCTGCAGCCCTGTCCAGTGTTTATTGAACACACCGGTAGCCATCAGGATAGCGATCGTCCCCTTTTTCCCCTCGAAATAATTCTCCACCGCATTCAAATGTGGAAGATACCCGATGCCCAGACCAGTATTGATCTCACCCATATTGGCCGGCCCCCAGGGAAGGCCTTCGTATACCTGGTCTGTGGTCCATTGGGAAAGAGGGTCGTAATAATCCCGATATTCCTCGTATGCCTCGACATAGATCGTGTACTGATACACAC
>DVLY01000111.1 GCA_018715295.1 Candidatus Merdimorpha stercoravium
CGTCCGGCCGAAGGCCGGACGCCTGCCCGCACAGTTTTGAACGCACCCTGTTTGTGGCATAAGGGGAAAATGCGTTTTTGGGGGCAGAAAACAGATGCATGGCGGAGATACCCGCCAAAAGGAAGCCCCGAAAAATATTGTCCGAGGTGTGCGCGGTTTGCAAAAAATTCGGATATTTAACCAGCCGGTATTTCTTGTTATTTTCCGGGCGTCCGGAGCCGGCAGCAGGGGCGCCCGCACTACTAAAAAACGCGACGAACTATGCAGAAATTACAGGCCAAGGATTCCCGCAAGCTGTTTGAAATAGCGTGGGAAGTGTGCAACCAGGTAGGGGGTATCTACACGGTGCTCCGCTCGAAGATGCCGTCGGTTTCCGAATACTTTACGGGCAATTACCATGCCATCGGGCCTTTTTCGGAGAAAGCCCGCGCCGAATTCGAGTATAACGACCTGCCGGACGACGAAGTGGGGGAGACCATCCGCGAGATGTGGGACGAAGGCTTTGACGTGCATTACGGCACGTGGCTGATCACCGGAAAGCCCAAGACCATCCTGTTCAATACCGCCGGGTTGGCCGAGCGCAGCGGCGATTTCCGCTACTACCTGTGGAAGGACCATGGAGTCGATTCGGGCAGTGCTTCGCCTCTGGCCTCGGACGTGATCTCGTTCGGGTATGCGGTCTACACGTTCTTCAAGAAATTGGCGGCGAAACGATCGTACTTCGACGCTCCGGTGATGCTCCAGTTCCACGAATGGATGGCCGGGGTGCCCTTGCCCTTTATCCGCAGCGAGGGGATGCCGTACAAGACGGTGTTTACCACGCATGCCACCCTGCTGGGGCGTTATCTGGCGTTCAACGATCCCAATTACTACACGCGTTTGCCTTACGTGGATTGGCACAAGGAGGCGGTGTATTTCAACATCCTCACCGAAGCCCAGTTGGAACGCGCAGCCGCCGGATCGGCCGATGCCTTCTCGACCGTCAGCCGGGTGATGGACCCCGAGTGCGAATACCTGTTGGGGAGAAAACCCGGACACATCACCCCGAACGGGTTGAACATCAATAAATTTTCTTCCTTCTACAAGGTGGAAACCTTGCACCAGGAGCTCAAAACCAAGATCCACCAGTTCATCCGGGGGCATTTCTTCGGTTCGTATTCCTTCGATCTGTCCCGCACCCTGTATTTCTTTACTTCGGGGCGCTACGAATACAAGAACAAAGGTTTCGACCTGACCCTCGAAGCCCTTGCCCGCTTGAATTACAAACTCAAGATGATCGGGTCGGACGTAACGGTGGTCATGTTCTTCATCACCAACCGGCCGGTGCACAGCATCAACCCCGAGGTGCTCAATGCCCGGGGCGTGATGGAGGAGCTGCGCAAGACGACCCAGGGCCTCGGCGCGCAGATGGGCGAGGACCTGTTCAACTACCTGGCTTCCCATACCCGGCGGACGGACCTGCCCGACATGAACGATTTCGTGAACGAGACGATCCGTTTCCGTATCAAACGCACCCTGCAGTCCTGGAAGACCAACACCCTGCCGCCGGTGGTTACGCACAACATCGTGGACGACTACAAGGACGACATCCTGAACTTCCTGCGCTCCTCGGGGCTGGTGAACAAAAAGGAAGACCGGGTGAAGATCGTGTACCATCCGGCGTTCATCTCGCCGGACAATCCGCTTTTCGGGATGGAGTACAGCGAGTTTGTCCGCGGATGCCACCTGGGCGTATTCCCCAGTTATTACGAACCTTGGGGCTATACCCCTTGCGAGAGCATTGCCAGCGGTGTACCTGCCGTTACTTCGGATTTGGCCGGATTCGGCGACTATGTGGAAAACTTCACCTCGGGCGACGAATCCCGGGGCATCAAGGTCCTCCACCGCAAAAACCACTCGTTCGACCAGGCGGCCGAAGACCTGGCCAACTACATGCTGCGTTTCGCCACCTCCATCCCGCGCGAACGCCTGTTGGTGCGCAGCGGAGCCGAGGAATTCGCCGTAGAGTTCGACTGGAAAAACCTCATCCGTTACTATTTCGACATCTACGACCACATCTGTGGCGTGGAAAAAGGGAAAATAAAATAAAAATCCTCCCCGGGAGCGGCATTTCGCCTGCGAAGGGAGAAAACGACTGAAAAAAAACGTTATGACCATGGATTTACTTACCGAGCAGGACCTCGAACAGTTGCAGGAAAAAGGCATCGCCCCTCAGGAGGTAGAGCGCCAGGTGGAATGTTTCCGCCAAGGTTTCCCCGCGTTGGACATCACCGCCCCGGCAACCGTCGGGGACGGTATCGTGCGGATGGATGCCGCCCAAGCCGAGCATTACCGCAGTCTCTACGCCGAACGCTCGCCCCGTTTGGACGTATTGAAATTCGTCCCGGCCAGCGGAGCCGCCACCCGCATGTTCAAGGACCTTTTCGTCTTTCTGGAGGAGTACCCTGCCAGCGGACTTTCGTTCCAGCAGTTCGTCGAGCAGCGCAAGCTGCCCGGGGTGGCCAAGTTCTTTGAAAACATCCGCCGGTTCGCTTTCTTCGACGAGTTGGCCGCCGTCTATGCCGCTGGCGGGGACGACCTCGAAAAACGCCTGGCCCAGGGGGACTATGCCGACATCGTGCGCAAGGTCCTCACCACCGAAGGGCTGGGTTACGGGCAGTTGCCCAAAGGCTTGGTCTCCTTCCATTGGTATCCGGGCAAAGTGCGCAAAGCGGCCGAGGAGCATCTGGCCGAAGGGGTGGAATACGCAGTGGGCGCTTCGCGGAAAGTCCGCCTGCACTTTACCGTTTCGCCCGAGCACCAGCCGCTCTTCGAAGCTTTGTTGCGCTCCGTTTCGCCCGAAGCCGAACGCACGCACCATGTAAGTGTCGAGGCCGAGTTTTCCGTACAGAGCCCCTCGACCGACACCATTGCCGTCGATGCGGACAACCGCCCGGTGCGCGACGCACAGGGACGGCTGGTCTTCCGTCCGGGCGGGCACGGCGCCCTGATCAAAAACCTGGGCGAGGTGGAGGCCGACGTAGTCTTCATCAAAAACATCGACAATGTGGTGCCCGACCATCTGAAAGAGCCTACGGTACTCTACAAACAGGCTTTGGGCGGATACCTGCTCGAACTCCAGCAGCAGGTGCAGGAATATCTCTCGGCCTTCGAGTTCGAGACCTCCGAGGAAAACCTGTCCCGTGCCGAGGACTTTGTCCAGGGAAAACTGTGCTACAAACTGCCTCCGGCCTATTTCGACGGCACTCCCGACCAGAGAAAAGCCTGCCTGCTCCAGGTGCTCGATCGCCCGATCCGCGTATGCGGGATGGTGATCAACGAAGGCGAACCGGGGGGAGGCCCCTTCTGGGTGCGGGGAGCCGGTGGCGAACAGACCTTGCAGGTGGTGGAAAGCGCGCAGATCGACTTGTCCGATCCCGAAAAACGCCGCATCTTCGAGGCTTCGACCCATTTCAACCCGGTCGATCTGGTCTGTGCCCTGAAGGACCGCCAAGGCCGTCGCTACGACTTGTCCCGCTACGTCGATCCGCAGACGGGCTTTATCTCCCACAAGAGCCTCGAAGGGCGGGAGATCAAGGCTTTGGAACGCCCGGGGCTGTGGAACGGCGCGATGAGCCGCTGGACGACCGTTTTCGTCGAGGTGCCCGTGGAGACCTTCAACCCGGTCAAGACGGTAAACGACCTGTTGCGCCCTGCGCATCAGCCCGAGGCGTGATCGCCCTGCGCTCTGCCCTTGCCTCGTGAAATCCCGCCGCTTTTCCCTGTGCCAAAGGGGGAAGAAAAAGAGGGAAAAAGGATGATGGGAGAGAGAGGGTGAGAGGAAAAGGAGGGAAGGAGAGAAGGAGGGAAGGAGGGGAAAAGGAGCAGGAGAGCGGCGAAAAAGTTTTGGAAAAAGAACGGGAAAAAGCAGGTTTCCGCCCGGGAAGGGATGACGATCCCTTCCCGGGCGGAAACCTGCTGTAAAGAGACAAAAATGCGAAAAGACATGGACATTCTTTTTATCGACACGACCGATCCCTGGCTGTGGGAACAGCTCACCGCCGACGGGCATCGTTGCACCCTGGACAATACTTCGCCCAAACAAGCGTTGCAAGCGGCCCTGGGACGCTACCAGGGGATCATCATCCGCAGCCGTTTCAAGATAGACCGCGCGTTTATCGACGCCGGGACTTCCCTGCGCTTTATCGCCCGGGTAGGCGCCGGACTGGAAAACATCGACACCGAATACGCCGCCTCGAAAGGCATCCGGCTCATCGCCGCCCCCGAAGGCAACCGCCAGGCGGTGGGCGAACACGCCGTCGGGATGCTGCTCACCCTGATGCGCCGCATCGCCATCGCCGATGCCGAGGTACGCAGCGGCCGCTGGATCCGCGAAGGCAACCGCGGGTACGAAATACAGGGACGCACCGTAGGCATCATCGGTTACGGCAACATGGGCGGATCGTTTGCCCGCTGTATTTCGGGATTCGGCGTGGAGACCCTCGCGTACGACATCAAGGAAGGGGACTATTCCGATGCGTATGCCCGCCGCGCTTCGATGGACGAACTGTTCGAGCGGGCGGACATCGTCAGTCTCCATGTGCCGCTCACCCCGCTCACCCGGGCAATGGCCGACCGGACGTTTTTCGAAGGGTTCAAAAAACCGATCTATTTCATCAACACGGCACGGGGCGCGTGCTGCGTCACGCGCGATCTGGTCCGGGCCATGGAGCAAGGCCGGGTAACGGGGGCGGCGCTCGACGTGCTGGAGTACGAAAAATCCTCGTTCGAGGACTTCTTCCAAGGGGAGTTGCCCGAGGAGTTCTCCTACCTGGTGCATTCGCCGCGGGTGGTGCTCACGCCCCACATCGCCGGGTGGACCCACGAATCCAACCGCAAGATGGCCCGCGCCATCCTGGAGAAGATCCGCGCGCTGGACTGATCCGCCACCACCCCCCTGGCCGCCGCCCGCAACGGGCTGTCCGGCACGCCGCAAAAATTCGTACCTTTACCGAAAGAAACCATCCTATGTTGCCGCAAAAGAAACGAACCCGGGCGCAGGAATCCAGCAGTGCCATCGAGCGGCTGTACATCACCATGCGCCATTTGTTCAACCGGGGATTTTACAAACCGGGAGGCGTTTCCGGGCAGTCCCTTCGGAGCAGCCTATTGGAACTCTCCCCCGAGATCTACGGCTCGATCGCCGATCCGGACAAGGTGGAACTCAACGGACTGACCTACGTCGTGGATCGTTTGCCCCGAGGCATCGAGGAGTGCCGTTATATCCACTTCACTTCCGAGGAAGGCTTCGAGGCCGCCTTCGAGCCCATCGTCCCCGCACGCCGCCGCCACCTGTGTTTCCGCATCGACGCCGACCAGATGAACATCCAGGTAACGCACGGCCGGTCCGAGATTTACGACGCGCTCACCCACCTCACTTTTTTGTACAACGAAGCGGACAAGATCATGCGCCATGCCCGCCTGCCCGAAGGAGGTACCTCCCGCGAGTGGCGCAAGATCGAGCAGTTCGTCTGCCAGCCTGCCGCTTTGGACGAGAACACCCGTGAGGTGTACCTCTCGTATCTGTCCATCCTCCTGGGTCGCTCGTTCGAGGAAATCCGGGAGGTGTACGACAAATTCGCCACCCCGGACGATCCGGACCGCATCTTCCGCCTGGTGTACCACATGGGGCGGCTGTCCCTGCAGGAAGCTGCCGAGGGCAAAGACCGCGAGATCGTCTTCTCCTCCCTGCTTCGCGAGCGGATCGGGCACCATGTGCACGGGGAACGCTGGGCCGTCCAGGTCAAAAACCGCCTGGTGGAACTCGGGTTGGAAAAACGCCCCTTGCACATCATCAGTGCCAACACGCACAGCGTGATGAACATCCTCTATGCCCGGGACGCGCTGGAGCAGGTCGGAAAGAAAATACCGGACGATCTCTATCTCACCCTTTCCCGGGAAAAGAACCGCGCGCTGCGCGAACTCGTTTCGCGCTATGCGGAATCCCACGGCATGACCTACGTGGCCGATGCCGCCGGAGCCAACGTCGATGTGCAGGTTTTCGATGTTCGGGCTGTTCCCTCTCTGGCAAAGCATTTCGAAGCGCTGCCCGAGGGCCAGGCCCCCGTGCTGTTCGTGCTGGACTACGCTTTCGGCGAGCAGGCTTTCGAGATCATGGACGAACTGCTCAAACCCATCGACCGGCCGCAGGGCGGAAAGGAATTCCTGGATGTGCGTTCGGTGTCCATCATGGGCAAAGCCGGCATCCTGGAAGGCGGCAAGGGCGACATCATGGTGCCCACCGCTTATATCTTCGAAGGGACGGCGGACAATTATCCGCTGGACAACGCGCTTTGTGCGGACGACTTCCAAGGGTGCGGCCTGCGCGTGTTCGAAGGGCCGCTGATCACCGTGCTGGGGACTTCGCTGCAGAACAAGGACGTGCTGGAGTTTTTCCACCGTTCCTCCTGGCGCGCCATCGGGCTGGAAATGGAGGGGGCGCACTACCAGAAAGCTATCCAGGCCCATTCGCGCATCCGGGGCAACATCTCGCGGGACGTACAGTTGAACTACGCGTATTACGCTTCGGACAATCCCCTGGACACTTCCCTCACCCTGGCTTCCGGACCTTTGGGCGAAGCAGGAGTACGGCCTACGTACCTGGTTACTGAAAAAATACTCGGGAAGATTCTCCCGCAAATCTCCTTCGCACGATGATTTCCCGCCAGACGATAGACCGGGTGTTTTCCGAAGCGCGCATCGAGGAAGTGGTGGGCGATTTCGTGGTGCTCAAACGTGCCGGGGCCAACTACAAAGGCCTTTCGCCGTTCAACGACGAGAAGACCCCTTCGTTTGTCGTATCTCCCTCCAAGGGCATCTGGAAAGACTTCTCCTCGGGCAAGGGCGGCAGCATGGTTACCTTCGTCATGGAGATCGAGCATTGCTCCTATCCCGAAGCCATCCGCCATATCGCCAAGAAATACGGGATCGAAGTCGAGGAAACCCAGCTCTCCCCCCAGGCCAAACAGGAAGCCGACGAGCGCGAGAGCCTGTACGTGGTTACCGAATACGCCGCCCAGTGGTTTCGCGAGCAACTGCACCAGACCCCCGAAGGGCGCAACGTCGGCCTGACGTATTTCCGCCAGCGGGGATTCTCCGATGCCACGATCGAAAAATTCGGTCTCGGATACTCCCCCGAGGCTTGGTCCGCTTTCACCGAAGCGGCGCTCAAGGCCGGTTACCAGGCCGAATACCTCGAAACCTCCGGGCTGTCCATCCGGCGGGACGACGGGCGCTATACCGACCGTTTCCGCGGGCGCGTGGTCTTTCCCATCCATTCGTTTTCGGGGCGCGTGGCCGGTTTCGGCGCGCGGACGATGCAGACCGAGAAGACCATTGCCAAGTACCTCAATTCGCCCGAGAATCCCATCTACCACAAGAGCGACATCCTCTACGGCCTCTATCAGGCCAAAAATGCCATCGTGCGGCAGGATTCGTGTTACCTGGTGGAGGGCTATACGGACGTCATATCCATGCACCAGGCCGGGGTGGAAAACGTGGTGGCCTCCTCCGGCACCTCGCTCACCGACGGGCAGATCCGCCTGATCAAACGCCTCACCCAGAACATCACCGTGCTCTACGACGGGGACACCCCCGGCATCAAGGCTTCGTTCCGGGGCATCGACATGCTGCTGGCGGCCGACATGAACGTGCGCGTGCTCACCTTTCCGGACAACGACGATCCCGATTCGTTCGCGCGCAAGCATACCGCTGAGCAGCTCAAGGAATACCTGGAGAAGAACAGGACGGACTTCATCGACTTCAAAGCGCGGATGCTGCTCGAGGAAGCCTCCGGCGATCCCATCCTCAAGTCCCGCCTGGTGAGGGACATCGTGGTGTCCATCTCGAAAATATCGGACTACATCAAGCGCGAGGTGTACCTGCGCGAGGCTTCCCGCATCATGGACGTCTCGGAGAGTTCGCTGTTTCGCGAGCTGGCGCAGATCGACGAACACAACCGCCAGGAATACCGCGCTGCGGCCGACCGAGCCGCCCAAGCAGCCCGGATGCGCGAGCGCCTGGAGGTGGACCGCGAACCCCGTCCCTCGGCCGATCCTTTTTCCGCCCTCGAACGCGACATGGTAGCCACGATGCTCCGTTACGGGGACATGGAGATCGAAGTCGAAGAACCCGTGCTGGACGACAACCCCGATGGGACGACCACCGAACACCTGGAGACCGAACGGACCACCGTAGCCCGGGAGATCGTCGATTCGTTGTCGGCCGAGGGGCTCTCCCTGCGCGACCCGACGCTCAATGCCATCTACCAGGCCATCCGGATGCAGGTGGGGGCCGGTTGCGCCATCGACGTCTCCGCCCTGTTGCGCAGCGAGGACCAGGCGGTGGTCGAGGCGGTCTCGTCGCTGCTGGCCGAGGAATATCGCCTGGACGGATGGGAACGTATGGGTGTCCCGGTGCGCGACTTTTCGGATGTAGCCTCTGCCTATACGCGGGACCTGGTCCTGCGCTATCAGGATGCGTACCTGCGTACCCGCATGGCCGAGCTCCAGGGAGAGTTCTCCCAGAAAAACACCCTGTCCGACCCGCAGCGGGAAGCCCTCATGGAAGAGTGGAAGGCCTTGCTCGAGATCCGCGACCGTTTGGGCAAGGAACTGGGCAACCGCGTGGTGTAGTCCCCGCTGGAGTGGAAAAGTGATCGGGGAAAGGCAGCCGAAAGGAAAGGGAGCGAGCCGGAGCCGTCGAAAGGAGTGCGGACAAGGAAAACGAACGAGTCGGACAGGAGCAAAGAAGGAAAAGGGGGGAATAAAAAAAGGGGGGGGGAGAACAAGGAAAAACGTGGAAAAAACCTAATCGATCGATACCGTCATGAATATTTTTTACAACCTCTCGATGCGCGCTCTTCCGGGCTTGCTGCGTGTGCATGGGGTGTTCAACACCAAGAGCCGTCAGGCGGCCGTCGGGCGCAACCATTGGCGGCGCACGCTTCGCCAGCGTTTGGCCGCCTTGCCCCAAGGCAGCCGCATCGTGTGGTTCCATGCCGCCTCGTTGGGGGAGTTCGAACAGGGTCGCCCCGTATTGGAGGCTCTGCGCCGCCGCATGCCCGAGGTGCGGATCCTGCTGACGTTCTTTTCCCCCTCGGGATACAACGTGCGCAAGGACTATCCGGGGGCCGATATTGTAACTTACCTGCCTTTTGACACGCCCAGCGCGGCGCGCGACTTCGTACGGATGGTACACCCAGCTGCAGCCGTGTTCATCAAGTACGAGTTTTGGGGCAATTTCCTCCAGCGCATCCATCGGGAGCACATCCCCTTGTACTTGATCAGCGCGCGTTTCGATGCCCGTCAGGCCTTTTTCAAACCCTATGGCCGCTTTATGCGGCGTTTGCTGCCGCTCTTTACCTTGATCTTTACCCAGGACGGGGAGAGCGTGTCCCTGCTCCGCTCCATCGGGATCAAGCGTTGCCGGGCGGCGGGCGACACGCGTTTCGACCGGGTGGCGGACATCCTCAAGCGAGACAACACCCTGCCGTTCCTGGAGACTTTCAAGGACGGGAAAAAACTGGTGGTGGCCGGTTCGGCCTGGGAAAAGGACGAGGAACTCATGGAAGCACTCATCGCCGCGCGCGCCGGTGATCCGGGGGTCAAGTACCTCATCGCCCCGCACGACATCCATCCCGAGCGGATACGCCGCTTGTGCGCCGCCCTGCCCGACGCGGTGCTGTATTCCAAGCGCGAAGGCTCCGACCTGGCTTCGGCCCGGGTGCTGGTGCTCGATACGGTAGGCATCCTCACCAAGGTCTATTCGTATGCCGACCTGACCCTGATCGGGGGAGGCTTTACCCGCTCCGGGATCCACAACGTATTGGAACCGGCCGTGTTCGGCCGCCCGGTGCTGTGCGGACCCAACTATGCCGACTACATCGAGGCGATAGGGCTGAAAGGCTGCGGGGGATTGACGGTAGTGGGCGACGCGGAGGAGTTTATCGAGGCCGCAGGGCGTTTTCTGGACGACCCCAAGGCCTTTGCCCACAGTGCGATGGCTTCCCGGGATTTTGTGCGCAACAATGCCGGCGCCACCCAGAAGATCGTCGAGGCACTGGTGGAAGAATTGACCGATAAAAAGTAAACCGCCATGGAAGAAAGCGTAAAAGACCAACTGTACGGGGAGAAGTTCCGTCAGAGCCTGGAAAAAGGGATGAGTTTCCCGGGAGAGTACCCCTTCAAGTTCATCGTCCGCGCCGATACCGATGCCCGGGCGCAGATCGAAAAAGCCTTCGAGGGCTCTGCGGCCACCGTAACCGAAACCCCCTCCTCGAGGGGGAACTACATCAGCCTGACGATCGTCCTGAAGGCTTCGTCGGCGGACGATATTCTGGAAAAATACAAAGCGACGGCGGACATTCCCGGCGTGATCTGGCTTTAGTCCTCCACCCGGACGGCGGTGCCGCAGGCCGTTACCATCAGCATGCTGCCCCGCTCGCCTACCGTTTCGTAGTCCAGGTCGATGCCGACCACGGCGTTTGCGCCCAAGGCGAGCGCTCTTTCTTCCAGTTCCCGCAAAGCATGGTTCTTGGCCTCTCGGAGGACTTCCTCGTACGAACCGGCCCGGCCGCCCACGATGTCGCGGATGCTGGCGAAGAAGTCGCGGAACACATTGGCCCCGATGATGGTCTCGCTGGAGACGATGCCCAGGTAGTCCTGGACCTTCCGGCCTTCGATGCAAGGTGTGGTAGTAAGGATCATGTCTGACATAAGGATGGATTCGGATAGCTAATTTAGCGATTTTTGTGCAAAATCCACCCTGCCTCCCTTTGTTTTTGCGCCGCGCTGCCCGCATCGGAGGGGGAAAGCACCGGAATGGATGGCCGAAAAAGACGTCCCGGAGGGGGTAGATACGAACAGGAAATACGTAAAAGACACACGCGACGGCATAAAACAAACAAAACGCACCATGGCGACCAAGAAAGAACTTCGCGCGCAGTACAAGCAGCTCCGCAGGGAACTTCCGCCCGGGGAGGCGGCGGAGCTTTCCGCCGCCGTATGCGAAGCGGTAGTCCGCAGCCGGGAATTCCGCTCGGCAACGACCGTGCACCTGTTTCTGCCCATCCGCCGCCAGAGGGAGGTCGATACCTTCCCGATCCTCGGGGAGATCTTCCGCCGGGGGAAGACGGCCGTGGTGTCCGTCTCGGACTTTTCGACCGGGGACTTGGCGCACTACCGCCTGCACCGGGAAGATCCCTTGGCCGAGAACCGCTTCGGCATCCCCGAGCCGCTCCACCCCGAGGCTTTGGAGCGCGTCCTCCCGGAGTCGGTCGATCTGATCCTGGTGCCGCTGTTGGCCTACGATGCGCAGGGGACCCGGGTGGGATACGGACGGGGATTTTACGACCGCTTCTTGCGCTGTTGCCGTCCCGATGCGGTCAAGGCGGGGCTGTCTTTCTTTCCGCCTTGCGCCGGTCCCATCGACGATGCGACCCCGGAGGATGTCCCGCTCGATGTTTGTTTTACCCCGCAGGGGAAAATAACGTGCCGCAGGCCGAAAATTCAAGCCGGGGAAAACACGCCGCGCGGCGGCTTTTCGTAATTTTACCCCCGGAGAAACGAAAATCAATCCATCGGAATATGAAACGGAAAAACCTTTTGGCTCTTTTGGCCTTTCTCGTGGCTACGGCCGCGCTTTCGGCGCAAACTCAAGTGATCGCCCACCGCGGGTACTGGCGTGCTCCCGGCGCGGCGCAAAACAGCATCGTCTCCTTGCAGCGCGCCGACCAGATCAAATGCTTCGGTTCGGAATGCGATGTGTTGCAGACCCGCGACGGGGTCCTGGTGGTCCATCACGATGCACACATCGGGCCGGACAAGATCCTGATCGAAGAGGCCGATTATGACCAGATCAAGGACATCGCCCTGTCCAACGGCGAGACCGTCCCGACCCTCCAACAGTATCTCAAGGAACTCAAGAAGTGCAAGAATACCTTGCTCGTACTGGAGATCAAGGAACATTCCACCGACCAGAAGATGCTTCGCGCCACCCGCGACATCGTCAAGATGGTCAACCGGATGGGCCTGAAAAAGAAAGTGTATTATATCTCGTTCATGCCCACCATCTGCGACGAACTGGTGCGGATCGCCCCCAAATCCCAAGTCGCTTACCTGAGCAACCAGATGACCCCCCGGCAGGTAAAGGAACGGGGCTACACCGGGGTCGATTTTCACTATTCCCAGTTTCAGAAAAATCCCCTTTGGGTGCGGGAATGCCACGAATTGGGCCTCAACGTCAATGTGTGGACGGTAAATACCGAGGAACTGATGAACCAGATGCTCGACCTGGGTGTCGATTTCATCACGACCGACTACCCCGAGGTGTTGCAGAAAGTGATCTTCGAGCGCAAGCTCCACGGCATTTTCTGAGGTTCATCGTTTCCCGTCTTTCCCTCCGGGGACGGGCGATGACAGGGAAAAAATGCTTTCGGGGGAGAGGTTTCCTGAAACGCTTGAAGTACTTCTGCGAAATCGCCTGAAAGATAGGGGATACTCTCGGGCGGTATTGCCGTTGGAAAAGTTTCCGCCTCACCCTTGCATCTGCAGATAGGGGGCTGGATGAGAAAATCGGCAGCCGGATGTTTACTGGCTTTGCGGACGAAAACGGCACGGACGGCGGGCCGGTAAAAACTATTCCGCCGTCAGATCGGACAAAGTGGCACCCGTATAGGCCAGCAGGTCGTCGGGTGCTATTTTTATCTGAAGTCCCCGCACACCGGCGCTGATGTAGATGGCCGGGAAGTCCATGCAGGAGCGGTCGATGAAGGTAGGCAGCGGTTTTTTCATCCCGATGGGCGAACATCCGCCCCGGATGTAGCCGGTGGTGGGCAGGAGCTCCTTCATGGGGATCAGGTCGGCTTTCTTGTCGCCGGCGGCGCGGGCGGCTTTTTTCAGGTCGACCTCGCTCTCTCCCGGCACCACGCAGACGAATAGCCCGGTGCGCTCTCCGCGCAGCACCAATGTTTTGAATACCTGGCGGATGTCCTCTCCCAGTTCTTGCGCTACATGCACGGCCGAGAGGTCTTCTTCATCGACCCGGTAGGGGATCAGTTCGTAGCCGATCCCGGCGCTGTCCAGCAGCCGGGCGGCATTGGTCTTGTGGGTTTTCATGCTTGCAAAGATAGCTCGGGGCGGCTTTCCGGGCAAGAGCGGGGGCGGGCTTTGCCCGCCCCACCCCCACGCTTGCCCGCATCGGACAGGGAGTATTCGCACAGTGAGGCACGCCCTTTGCCTCACCCGATGTAGTCTTTCAACGCCTCCACGTACGCAGCGAAAGCCGCGCGCCCCTGGGGCGTGATCCGGCAGAGGGTACGCGGCATCTTCCCCCGGAACGTCTTTTCCACCGCGATGTAGCCAGCCTGGGACAGTTTGTCTATCTGTACCGAAAGATTGCCCGAAGTAGCGCCCGTCTGCTGTTTGAGGAAGGTGAAGTCCGCATTTTCCACCCCAACCAGAATGGACATCACCGCCAGGCGGAGTTCGGAGTGAAGCAACGGATCAAGCGCCTTGAACATGGTTTTTTGCAGCTTTACGGTTGAGGATATGCCCGGGAACGATCAGCACCGCGACGATCCCTGCGGCAAAGATCAGAATTTTTTCCTCTCCCCCGATGTACGTCATGCCCAAGCTCACGGCCAGCCCCAGCAGCCCGATGACGGTAAACAACGTGTATCGGGCGATAAATCCCGTCTGGGCCATCCCCAGGCTCACCAGCAGCAACACAAGGCTCATCGCGTCCACGCCCTGCCCCAGGTAGGGAAAGAGCAGCAGCGCCACACCCAGCGGGAGCCACAGCAGGGTAGTCGCCCGGTCGAGGAACGTACGCACCTCGGGGGCAGCCCACCAGCGGCGGGTGAACAGCTCGAGCAGCAGTCCCACGACCGGAATGGCCAGCCAAAGCAGGTGGCTGTGCAGGTCGTGGGTTGCCCGGAGCGAGAAGTAAACGGACAAGGATACCGCCAGGGTGGTATATCCCCAGATCAGGGAATGGATTCCGGCGTTTTTTTGCAGGTTGTCCTGCGTGTTGCGCAGCATGCGGGCGATCAGCTCGATGCTTTCCTGGGAGTTGAGTTTACGGTCTTCCATAAGGTGTGAGAGGTTTATCGGTTTTCGTGATTTTTCATTCGGTAGTCGCCATCGCCGTCTTTCGGCCGGGTGAACACCTCTACCGCCTGCAGGACCAGGGCGAACCCCCAACCGGCAGCCGGCCACACCGCCCATGGGTATTGCGGGGTGTACAGGTAGTTGACAGCCGCCAGGAGCACCATGACAAGCAGGTAGCAGCTCAAGTGTCGGTAGAAGGCTCTTCGCGGGGAAGCGGTCTTTCCTCCACCCGTGGCGGGCAGGACGGCCCGCAGGATGAGCGATGCGCCCCAGGCGATCCATATCCACCCAGCCCAGAACTGCTCCGGGGTGTAGATCCAGTTCACGGCGGTCAAAGCCCCGCAAAGGATGAGGTATCTTGCGATGTCGCGTTTCAATTCGCCTTCCCGTCGTTTGGGTCGGGCGTATGGTTCGAGGTCTTTCATGGGAGTCGCCATTTATTCTTGTTTCTTTCGCGGAATGGTTCTTAAAGGGATCTGTACGGTGTTCTTCCCGGAGAGCAACTCTGTCCGGGCATCGGCGCAGCGTTCTGTCGGAGTGCCTTCGGCGTCGGTGTCCAGGTGGTAATTGCCGTTGCAGTCCTGAAAGGTGTAGATTTTGACCCTTCCCTTTGGGAGGCCTTCCAGCAGTATGCGGGTGGTATCCATCTGGGCCGCTGTGATGTCGTACCGGATCATTTGCCCGGTGCTGTCCGCTATGGCGGTCAGGATGAGGCTCCCGGGCTCGTCTTCCGTCTGGGTGAGGACTATTTCCAGGCTCTGGCCGTAGCTGGCCCCAGAGAGGGCGAGCAGCGCAGTCAACAGAAAGGGTTTTACAAGGTTTGCCATGGCAGGTGAGATTTGTTCGATGCAAATATAAACAAGTTTATAAAATAAACTAAATAAAAAGGAAAAAATTTTCTTTCCCCTCCAACGGCATAGGAAGGAGAAGAGAAAGCGCTTGTCTTTCACCCTTTGTGAAGGAGCGAGGGCAGGGAAAATGCCTCGGCGGGGAATAAACTTACCCTTGGACTTTTTGGGCGGCGGAATGTCGGGGTTTCTTTTTCTTGGCCTGCAATTTCTTGTACCAGAGGTAATAACCGCTGATGGTCAGAGTAGCTCCGGCGAGTGCCGCAAAGAAATAGATGAATCGGGTAACGATCCCGCCCCATTTCCCGGTGTGAAGCTGCAGGACGGTGCCCATGGGACTTTCCGAGTCGGGCAGCAGGGCGAAGACCCCTTCGCGATACCACCCGAACGACCACGAAGGCCCGCTAAGGGTCATCAGGAGCAGGAAAAGGACGCAGCAGATGCCGATGGTCTTGTGCCAGTCGAGGACGAACCGCCACAGGCCTTTCCCGGAGGCGACCGTAAAGCGTTTGCGCAGCGGTTTGAGCTGTTTGGGGATCCAGATGACGATGCCGCCGATCAGGATGAGGCTCGTCGCCATGGCGGAGACGCCGATGACGGCCCGTCCTGCCGAGAGGCTGGTCTTGCTTTCCGGGGTGTCGAAGAGCCAGCGGTGCAGTCGTTTTACGCCTTTGAAGAAAGGCTCCGGGTTGTCCCATCCGAGAGAGGTCACCCATCCTCCGGTCTGGGTCGAGGCGACGATGTCGTCTTCGAAAACCAGAAGGGAGCCGGTGAGAAACTCCAAGGTGATCAGCACCCCGAAAGGGATGGCCAGCCAAAGGTGGATTTTATGGAAAACATTCTTGATCATGCCCGCAAGTGTTTTTTCTGACGGTAAAAAGCCTTGTGCATGTTCATGCGTACAGCGCAAAAGTACACGAGGAGGCCGCATCCAGCCTCCCAAAGTTACGAAGAGAGAGGGGAAAATGTCGGTGTGTTTGGTAAAAACTCAAGGGGTAAAACCCAAAGGGCG
>DVLY01000112.1 GCA_018715295.1 Candidatus Merdimorpha stercoravium
CGCCTGCGGCCAAACAAAACCCTGAAAATGCGCCGAGGTTTTTGTCCGGAAAAACAGAATGGGCTACCTTTGGCCGCAGAAACGAAAAATAGAAGAAAATACCATGGCAGAAAAGAGAGTATGGACTCCCATCAAGGAGTATTCGGACATCCTGTTTGACTATTTCGAAGGCATAGCCCGCATTACGATCAACCGTCCGCAGGTCTATAATGCCTTCCGCCCCGATACCAACGAGCAGATGCTCGACGCGCTGGACATCTGCCGCAACCGGGCGGACATCGGCGTGGTGGTGCTCACCGGGGCGGGCGACAAGGCGTTTTGCAGCGGGGGCGACCAGAATGTCAAGAGTCGGGGCGGGTACATCGGCACCGACGGCGTGCCGCGTCTCAATGTCCTGGACGTACACAAGGCGATCCGTTCGCTGCCCAAACCGGTGGTGGCGATGGTCAACGGTTATGCCATCGGCGGGGGCAATGTCCTCCAGGTGGTGTGCGATCTGACGATCGCTTCGGAAAATGCGCGTTTCGGCCAGACGGGGCCCAAGGTGGGCAGTTTCGATGCCGGTTTCGGGTCGTCGTACCTGGCGCGCTGCGTGGGACAGAAGAAAGCCCGCGAGATATGGTTCCTGTGCCGGCAGTACACGGCTCGGGAGGCCGAACAGATGGGCATGGTCAACAAGGTGGTCCCCCTCGAATGCCTGGAGGACGAAACGGTGGCGTGGTGCAAGGTGATGCTTTCCCGTTCGCCGATGGCGCTTCGGATGATAAAACGCGGGCTGAATGCCGAGTTGGACGGGCAGCGGGGGTTGATGGAATTGGCCGGCGATGCGACGCTGCTGTACTACCTGATGGACGAGGCGCAGGAGGGACGCAATGCTTTTTTGGAAAAACGCGACCCGGACTTCGACCGCTTCCCGAAATTCCCCTGATCTTCGCAAGGAAGGGAGGAAAGGAACATTTTTTCCTATATTTGTCCGTGAGAGAAAAAACAAGGAATACATTGTAAAAACCGATAAGATATGTCTGTAATCATTCGTTCGATGGCCTTTGCGGCCTTTCTGCTGGCGGGAACGGCTGTTTTCGCCCAGGACAATCTGGTGGCCAAGACCCAAGGGGGCGACCAGGATTCCAAGGACAAGTTCCGTTTCGAGGTAGTAAAACGCCTGCCCGTTACCTCGGTCAAGGACCAGGCGCATTCCAGTACCTGCTGGTCCTATTCCGGTTTGGGTTTTGTCGAGGCGGAAATGCTCCGCATGGGCAAGCAGCCGGTCGACTTGGCCGAGATGTTCGTCGTGTACAAAGTGTATCAGGAAAAGGCGCAGAAGTATGCCCGCCTGCACGGTAACCTCACCTTTGCTCCCGGCGGGGAGTTCCACGACGTGCTCCATGTGATAAAACGTTACGGGATCGTTCCTCAAGAGGTGTATTCGGGACTTCTGCCGGGCGAATTGCGCAACGACCATGACGAGATGGATGCTCTACTGGCCGAATACATGAAAGGCGTGGTGGCTGCCTCCCGTCTTCGGGGCGATTGGCAGGCAGGTTTCGACGGGATTTTGGACCGCTTCCTGAGCGAACCTCCGGCCGAATTCACCTACCAGGGCAAGAAGTACACGCCCCGTACCTTTGCCGACCGCGTGGTGGGCATCAATCCGGACGACTACATGTATTTCATGTCCTGGATGTCCGAGCCGTACTATATCGAGGCCGAACTCTTGGTGCCGGACAACTGGGCGTGGGCCAAATGCTACAACATCCCCCTGGACGAGATGGTAGCCGTGGTGGACAATGCACTGGAAAACGGCTATACGGTGGCCTGGGCGGCCGATGTGTCGGAAAAGGGATTCTCGACCAAACTGGGTGTGGCGGTGGTGCCCGAGGGGTACGATTCGCTGCTTACCTATACGCCGAAGGCCCGTCTGGACAGCGTGGTTACCCTGACCCTCGATGGACCGAAACCGGAGAAGAACATCACCGAACAGATGCGCCAGGAGGCTTTCGACGACTATTCCACCCAGGATGACCATGGGATGCTCATCATCGGGCTGGCCAAAGACCAGACGGGCAAGAAGTACTATATCGTCAAGAATTCCTGGGGTCCCGACCGGGGACGCGACGGGGGTATGGTGTACGTGAGCGAGGCTTACCTGCGCTACAAAACTATCTCCATTGTGGTCAATCGCGGGGCTGTGCCGCAGGAACTCCTCAAGAAATTGAAGTAGTCCGTACTCTGCGGCGGCAGGCGTGCAAGCAAAAGGCGGGGTGCCGTACGGCACCCCGCCTTTTGCTTGCACGCCTGCTTGCCCGTTGTTCGGGAAAAAAGGAAAAACAGGACAGGATCGGGGAAGCGGCGTTCGGGAAGGCAGTCTTGTCCTCCGGAAAAATTTCTTACCTTTGGATAAGGCAGGATGCGGCTAGGCAAACCCCTCGGAGGAAAACTCCGTTTTCCCCTCGGCTTTGCACTCGCCTTTCACTACCTTTGGATAAGGCAGGAGGCGGCTCGGCAAACCCCTCGGAGGAAAACTCCGTTTTCCCCTCGGCTTTGCACTCGCCTTTCACTACCTTTGTCCCTTTCACAAAATGGCTCGGCCGCAGTAGGAATGATGAAAAGATTGTTGTTGTTTTTTTCGATTCTGTGTCTGTCTTCTTCCGCTCTCTCAGGGCAAGGACAAGAAAAGGAGAAATGGACGGAAAAGATCGATGTATCCCGTTTTCCCCACCGCGACAGCGTACGTCGCGAGCTGGAAACCATCCCGGCTTTCGGGATATACAAGGACAATTATTTCGTAACCGGTACCAATTTCCAGGGAGGTGGTATCAACAAGGACAACAGCGATGCCAAATTTCAGGTGAGCATCATGCATCGGCTCATCAAGGGCATCCTCCCGCACGAGATGTACGTGTTTCTCACCTATTCCCAACGTTCGTTCTGGGACATTTACAAAAAGTCCGCCCCGTTTGCCGAGACGGTGTACAACCCTTCGTTGGGCGTGGGCAACAACATTGTCCTCAACGATCACGTAGTGGGCGTGCTGCTCTTTCAAGTGGAACACGAATCCAACGGTCGGGACAGTATCTGGAACCGAAGCGTGAACAAAGTCAGTTTCACCGCTTTGTATTCGGTCAACCGCAATCTCAACCTGCAGTTCAAGGTTTGGGTGCCTTTCTGGACGGCCAAGGAAAACAAGGACATCAGCCGTTATGCCGGTTACTGGCACGTGGCCGCCAATTATCAGACCCCGAACCGGCGTTTTTCCTTTTCCGGAGTGTACACCAAACGGGGCGGCTGGGACCTCAATGCCAATTTTATGCTTGAAGCAGCCTTTCGCCTGACCAAAAAAAGCAACCAGTATCTCTGCGTCCAGTACTACAACGGTTACGGGGAAAGTCTGTTGGACTACAAGGCCTTCAGCGGTTATATCCGCGTGGGGATCGTCATCAAGCCCCAGCACGGCTTCAGCATTTATTGACCGGGAGGCTCCGATCCGCTGCTTGGACGCAGAATCTTGGGGTGTTCCGGCTGCATTTTGTTCCCCTCTTTCTTTTTTTGCAAAGACCGAAGCCTCCGGGGTGTTTTTGCCCCGGATGTTTCGGGTAGTTTTTCTTTGGAAAGTTGCGGGGAAGCATTTGTTTTTTCCCGCAGGGCAGGGATTATTCGGACAAATACGAAAAATATCCGCGAAGTACCTCGTCATTGTCTTCCTGCCGGGTGAACACCTCCAGCATCCGGGGACGTGAAGAAGGTTCCCAGAAATCGCGCAAGGCATCCCGCAGGCTTTCCGTATCGTCGGCGGCGCGGTATTCCCAGTCGTGGAGGCGGGCCAGCGGTTCGATGCTTTTTCGGTGGGTGGCTTGCAGGTATCGGGAGCAGATGGGGCAGGTGCGTGCGCCGTTGAGGATGCGGAAGATACCGCCTCCGCCGTTGTTGATCACTACGATGCGCATCTCGGCCGGGATATAGTCGTTCCACAGCGCATTGTTGTCGTAGAGAAAAGCCAGATCGCCGCTGACCAGGGTTACCGGTCGGGGCGAGAGCGCTACGGCAGCTCCTACGGCCGTGGAGGTCGATCCGTCGATGCCGCTGGTGCCCCGGTTGCAGCCTACGGTAACGCCTTCCGGTAAGGGAAACAACTGGTTGTAGCGGATGGCAGCGCTGTTGGCTACTTCCAGATGGGTATGGGGAGGAAGGGCGCGGGAGAGCAGTTCCCATACCTTGAAATCGCTGTACGGCGCTCTCTGGCAGTACTCCCGGTGGGCGCGTTCCCGATCCTGGTCGAGTTGTTTCCATGCGCGGAGGTATCCTTCGCCGGTGCTTTCCGCCCCGTACAGCAGCGGGAAAAAAGCCTCGCCGCTCATCGGTATGCGGTGGGTGAGGGACATGTAGGTATCCGGCCAAGTGTAGGGGCTCACGTGCAGGTGGTAGCGCGGGGAGGCGGCTTTGAGGAACGTCTTGATCTTTTTGGAGACGACCATTCCTCCGCAGGTGATCAGCAGGTCGGGGTACAGGGCGGAGGCGGTGTCGGGGGGCAGGGGAAGGACGATCCGGTCGATGTGTTCGAAGAAGTCCTCGCCGTGCAGGTTGGAAGTGGTTTCGCATAGGACGACCGTATCGCTTTCGCGGGCGAGCCGGCCGAGGAGTCTTTCCAGCGTTTCACTTCGGCGGGAGGCTCCGACCAGGATCATTTTCCGGCGGCTCTCCTGCCACAGGCGCAGGATGTCCTCCCGGCTTTCGGGCGAGAGGGTCGTTGCGGTGGCAGGCTCCTGGGTCAGGATCGGGGCAGGTGCGCCCTCGGGCAGGTCGATGGTTTGGTACAGGGGTTCGCTCAGCGGGATGTTAATGTGTACCGGGGCGCTTTCCCGCAGGGCGGCATGGATGGCGGCGCTGATCTCCCGGCGGTTGTACCAGGATGTTTGCGGGTCGTCGCCTTCGCGCAGGGTGGTGTTGTACACGGTGTGCGAGGCCAGTACGCGGTCCTGACGGATGGTTTGTCCGATGGCCTGGTCGATCCAGTCGGCGGGACGGTCGGCGGATACGACGATCAGGGGAATGCGGGAGTAGTACGCTTCGGCTACGGCAGGGTAGTAGTTCAGCACGGCCGACCCGGAAGTGCAGACCGCCACGGCCGGGAGACCTTCCTCCTTGGAGAGTCCGAGGGCGAAAAAGGCGGCACTGCGTTCGTCCACCACCGAGAAACACCGCAAGGGCGAGGCCGCGAATTCCTCCGCAAGGGGAGCGTTGCGCGAACCGGGCGAGAGGACGGCGTTGCG
>DVLY01000113.1 GCA_018715295.1 Candidatus Merdimorpha stercoravium
TGGCCTGGATGTATCCGTTGGCTTGGACGTAGCCGTTGGAGATGTCGGTACGCAGGGTCAAGGGAATGGGGTCGGTATCGGCGTCGAAATCGGTAAAAAAGGTCTGGGGGGTAAACTGTCCCATGCGGAAATTGATGCCCAGCGAAGGGCGCTTGCCATTGTCGCGGAACAGGGACAGGCCCAGCGAGGGGCTTTTCCCCAGGATGACGTCGGCTTCGAAGATGCTGCGGGGCAGGATGTTGTTGATGCGCAGATTGAGCAGGATGTTGGTGCCGAACAGCCGGTCGTAGGCCCAGCCGATGCCGATGTATTGGCGGGTGGGGTTTTCGACCACGATAAATTCCAGCAGGTAACGGTCCGCCTGCGAGCCTTCTTGCAGGCGATAGTACACGTTGTGGAAGTTGCCGGTGGCGTACAGGCGCGAGATGGCCTGGTGAATGTCCTCGAGCGAGAAAAGGCCCGGGAGTTCTTTGTCCAGGCGTCCCAGGAAGTATTCCCGGGGATAGTCCCGGGTGCCCGAAACGCGAATGTCCTCGATGCGGAACTCATTCCGGGGAGCGATCTTCGGCCGGGGGGCGGCGGGGGAAACACCGGAGGTCTGTTGGGCGCGGGCGATGGCTTGCAGGGCTTCCATCTGCTGCTGCGCGGCGATGACTCCCCGCTGGTAAATGCTGTCGGCATCGCTGAAACTCATGACGTTGTATTGGGCGATGTCGGGCTTTATCTCCAGGTCCACGTGCCCTCGCTGCGCTTCGACGTTTTCGACGATCTGAAAGCCGATGAGTTGGTCCAGGATACCGACGATCGACCCGAGTTTTTCGGGGGAGGAAAGCCCCGAATTGATGTTGATGCCAATGACGATGTCGGCACCCATGGCGCGCATCTGGTCCACGGGATAGTTGTCCAGCACGCCGCCGTCCACCAGCAAAGTGGAGTCGATGGTAAAGGGGGTGAGCAGCGAAGGGAAAGTGCCGCTGGCGCGCATGGCTTCCGGCAGGTAACCCCGATCCAGTTTGACGGAGGTGCCGTGTGCCAGGTCGGTGGCCTTGGCAAAATAGGGAATGGAGAGGCTGTCGAAGTCGTCGACCTGGTGGACGGGGATGGTCCAGTCGGCGAATTTGTTGATCAGGTTCTGCCCGTGCGAGATGGCCGAGGGAAATTGCAGCTTGAAACGGTTCATTCCCAGTCGGAAACCGACCCTCCCTTCCCGCTGTTTGTCGTAATAGAGGCGGTAGCGACGTGGTGTTTTGTCCTGCACGATCTCCAGGATGTCGAAGCCCTGGATCAGCGAGTCGATCTGTTCGGTGCTCCATCCGGTGGCGTACAGTCCGCCGACGATCGCCCCGATGGACGTCCCTCCGATGTAGTCGATGTGCACGCCGGCCTGTTCGATCACTTTGATGGCGCCCAGGTGGGCGAAGCCTTTGGCGCCGCCGCCCGAGAGGACCAGCCCGACTTTCAGCCGATCGCCTTGACGGAGGGTGTCCTGGGGGACGGAGGGTTGCGGGGATGCTCCCTGGAGGAGCGCAGAAGTGCCGGGCAGCAACCACAACAGCAGGACGAAGGGGAGAAGTCGCATGGGATGTTTCGGTTTTGGGGAATGAATCCGGGGGTAAAGATAAGGATTTGCCCGCGCCTGTGGGAGAGAGGTGCGGGGAAAAAATCTTTCTCCCCGGGGTGAAGGGGGGCTCCCCGGGCGGGTTACGCGAAGCAGAATTTGATCAGCTGCTCGATGCGCTCGATGGGGATGACCCGAATGGCCGGCCAGGAGGCCGGGCGCACGGGGTTGTAGGCCGAGACGAAGACGATGTCGAAGCCCAGGCGTTGCGCCTCGCCGATGCGCTGTTCGATGCGGGTAACGGGACGGATCTCGCCCGAGAGCCCTACTTCGGCGGCGAAGCAGGTCTTTTCACCCAGCGGGATGTCCTGGTCCGAAGACAGCACGGCGGCTACCACGGCCAGGTCGAAGGCTGGGTCGTCCACCCGCAGTCCGCCGGTGATGTTCAGGAAGACGTCCTTGGCGGCCAGGCGGAAACCGGCGCGTTTTTCCAGCACGGCCAGCAGCATGTTCAGCCGCCGGGTGTCGAAACCGGTGGCGGTGCGCTGCGGGGTGCCGTACACGGCGGAAGATACCAGGGCCTGTACTTCGATCAGGATAGGGCGCACCCCTTCCAGAGTAACGGCCACGGCGTTGCCTGAGAGGTGGGCGTTGTGTCCCGAGATGAGGGCGGCCGAGGGGTTTTCCACCGTTTCCAGCCCGGCGGCGCCCATGCGGTAGATGCCGATCTCGTCGGTGGAGCCGAAGCGGTTTTTCTGTACCCGGACGATGCGGTAGAGGTGGTTGCGGTCGCCTTCGAATTGCAATACGGCATCCACCATGTGTTCCAGGATTTTGGGCCCGGCCAGCGAACCGTCCTTGGTGATGTGGCCGATGATCATTACCGGGACGCCGCTTTCCTTGGCGTAACGCAACAGTTCGGCTGCGCATTCGCGGATCTGGGCGACGCTGCCGGCGGAAGCCTCCGCCCGGGGAGTGTACAGGGTCTGGATCGAGTCGATCACCACCAGTTGCGGAGCGACTGTGGCGGCATGGGAGAAGATGGCATCCGTGTTGGTTTCGGGCAGGATGTAGCATTCTTGGTTGTCGATCCCGATGCGTTCGGCGCGCATGCGGATCTGCTCGGCCGATTCTTCGCCCGAGACGTAGAGCGTGCGCACTCCGCGCGCCCGCAGGGCGAGTTGGAGCATGAGGGTCGATTTGCCGATGCCGGGTTCCCCGCCCAGCAGCATGAGCGATCCGGGTACGATGCCTCCGCCGAGGATCCGGTCGAATTCCGCATTGCCGCTCGAGATCCGGCGCTGCGAGGCGTATTCCACTTCGCGGATGTTCAGGGGTTTGGTCTGACGTTTTTTCCCGTCCTGTCCCAGGCTCCAGGCCGGGGCGTGGCGGGAGTCGGACGCAGGGGCGAGGGTCGTTTCGGTCAGGGTGTTCCACTGGCGGCACGAGGGGCACTGCCCGTACCATTTGGGGTATTCCATCCCGCAATGGCTGCACACGTATACGGTTTTGGCTTTGGCCATGGCTTCAGGCGATGTTCAGGCGTTTGACTACCGAGAAGGCTTTGTCGATGTCGTCCTGCGATACGATCAGGGTAAATTCGTTGGTGGTGGAGACGACTTCCAGCAGGTTGATGCCTTCCCAGGCGATCTTTTTGAAGATGTAGTAGTACAGGCCGGAGCAGTTGGAGTTTTCCTCCGGGAGTTTGACGGTGATCGAAGCCAGGTTCGGTGCTTTGGAGACCAGTTGCTCCCCCCGGAAACACGTCTCGACGTATTCTTCGGCCGTATTGGACAGGATGATGGTCGTCTCGTACACCCCTTGGGAATAGGTGTAGAAGATCTCCTTGGCATGGCCGATCTTGTCCAGCAGCTGCCCCTGGCGCAGGATGAGGGTGGAGGAATTGCGGAAGGTATATTTCACCAGGTTCGAACGGACGGTGATGTCGCCCAATGCCCGGATGATCTGGCGGATCTTGTTTTCCAGTTCGAATTGCAGGATGGGGTGGATGCGTTTGATGGCCATGATGATGGCTCCTTCCCGGACCTCTTTCTTCAGTTCGGCTTCGATCTCGGGCTGCAGGGCGCGCGCCAGCGAGGAAATGTTGATCAGGTCCTGGGCGAGGGCTTCTTCCAGGTAGGGTTTTTCCTTGATCAGGCTTTCTACGACGGAGGAGATGGATTTCATGGCGATGAGGTTTTTGTTTGATTTACAACAAAGATACAAAATATTATACAAATAAGTTAAAGGGATACGCGCATTATTTATTTGTTTTAACTTTGCGGCAAAACACTCCGGAAAATGGATGCGAAGAAAATGAAAGTGTACAAGTTTGGCGGCACGTCGGTAGGGACGGCCAAACGCATGGCCGAAGTGGCCCGGATCATCGGCTCCGATCCCGCGCCGAAAATCGTCGTACTCTCGGCCATGGCCGGCACGACCAATACCCTGGTGGAGATGTGCGACCTGTGCTATGCCGAAAAGGCCTCGAAGGCCCGGGAGATCGCGGCCGGCCTGCGTGGGAAGTACCTCGAGGTGGTCGAGGATCTGTACCGCAAGGGGGAGACCAAACAGCAGGCCCGGGACTTTGTCCAAGGGAAATTCGATGCCCTGGAGAGGTACCTGACCGATTATTTCGTCATTCAGGATGAGAAGGCCGTCTTGTCCTTCGGCGAGCTTCTGTCCACGGAGTTGTTCCACATGTACCTGCGGGAAAACGGTGTGGGCAGTGTCCTGGTACCGGCGCTCTCGTTCATGCGGACCGACCGTCTGGGCGAACCCGACATGTACTACATCGCGCAGAACCTCCAGGCCAAACTCGAGGCCAATCCGGGTACGGAACTGTTTATCACTCAGGGGTACATCTGTCTGAACGCCTGGGGCGAGGTGGACAACCTGCGGCGCGGGGGCAGCGACTATACCGCTACGATCATCGGAGCGGCGATCAAGGCATCCGAAGTACAGATATGGACCGACATCGACGGGCTGCACGAAAACGACCCGCGCGTGGTGGAGAATACCGCTCCGGTGGAGATGCTCTCGTACACCGAGGCCGAGGAGCTGGCGTATTTCGGTGCCAAGATCCTCCATCCGCTTTGCGTCATCCCGGCGCACAACGCGGGGGTTCCCGTGTGGTTGAAGTACACGCTCGATCCCAAGGCGCACGGCACGCTCATCTGCTCCGATTACGGGAAGGGCGGGGTGAAAGCCATCGCAGCCAAAGACGGCATCATCGCCATCAAGATCCAGTCCGGGCGGATGATGATGGCCTACGGCTTCCTTCGCCGGATCTTCGAGATATTCGAACGCTACCGCACCCCGATCGACATGATCACCACTTCCGAGGTGGCCGTTTCGCTGACCATCGACGACGACAATTACCTGTCGAGGATCGTCTCCGAGTTGCGCGAATTCGGGATCGTGTCGGTGGACAAGGACCAGACCATCGTTTCAGTGGTGGGGCACGACATCGTGGAGGATCCCCGCAGCATGGAGATTTTCGCGGCCCTCAAAGGGAAGCCCGTGCGGATGATTTCCTACGGAGGCAGCCGGAACAACATCTCGATCCTGATCGATACCGCATCCAAAAAAGACGTACTCAAATGCCTGAGCGATCATTTGTTCAAGCATTGAGCCTTTAGCCTTTCGCTTTTGCTGTAAAAAGGCGCTCCTCGCTCAGAGGAGCGTTTTTTTATGGGCGTTGCGGGAGGGGGATAAAAAAGCGTTGAGGTGGGCGGCAAAAATGCAGGACACAAAAAAGCCTTCACAGTATTCTGTGAAGGCTTTCTGTGCCCCGAACCGGACTCGAACCAGCACACCTTGCGGCACATGTACCTGAAACATGCGTGTCTACCATTCCACCATCGGGGCTTGCGGGTGCAAATATACGCGTTTTTCTTTTCATCAAACAAGTTTTTTTGCGCAGCAGGTTAAAAAATATTTCCAACCTCCGCAGGGAGGACTTGCCGGTGAGGATTTTTGAACCGAAGGCGGGGATTTTCCGTATTTTCCCCAAAAAAATTTGGAGGGCCGGAAAAAATCCTTACATTTGTCCCGCATTAGATGAAGACCATGAAATACGGCATCCTGCATCCTGTCCACCATTGCACCGCCTGAAACCGGGCAGGAGGAAGGTTATGCTGTATCCGAATACGACAAGTACCCTACAACCCGCCGGTCCCCATGGCGGGTTTTTTCGTAGTCGGCCGCCCGGGAAAAGACCGGAGAAATCTTAAACGAACGCAAAATGACTTATCTGAAGATCGCTATCCAAAAGTCGGGACGTCTGAACGAAGACTCCCTGAACCTGCTCAAAGAGTGCGGTATCTCGATCAACAACGGCGCGGACCAGCTGATGGCCCAGGCGTCGAATTTCCCCTTGGAAGTGTTGTACCTGCGCAATTCCGATATTCCGCAGTACGTGCGCGACGGGGTGGCGGACATCGCCATCCTGGGGGAGAATACCGAAATCGAAAAACGTACCGGCAACCGGCGGGTACTCCCGCTTGGCTTTTCCCGCTGCCGGGTGTCGATGGCCGTTCCCCGGGATGTCCCCTACGAGGGTTTGTCCTATTTCCAGGGGAAGAAGATCGCCACGTCGTACCCCAACACCCTGTCCGATTTTCTGAAACGGGAAGGCATCCAGGCCGAGATCCACGAGATCTCCGGTTCGGTCGAGATCGCTCCGGGCATCGGCTTGGCGCACGCCATCTTCGATATTGTCAGCTCGGGGAGCACGCTGTTCAAGAACGGGCTGAAGGAGGTACACAAGGTGTTGGACTCGCAGGCTGTCCTGTTGGCCCATCCCGACCTTTCTCCCGAGAAGCAGGCGCTGCTCGACCAGTTGGTCTTCCGGATCAAGGCGGTACTCGCCGCCCGCAACTGCAAGTACATCCTGCTCAATGCACCGGAAGCGTCCCTGGAGAAGATCTGCTCGCTGCTTCCGGGAATGAAGAGCCCGACGATCATCCCCTTGCGGGAAAAAGGGTGGGTGTCGGTCCACTCGGTGGTGAGCGAGGAAAAGTTCTGGGAAGTGATCGGAAAACTGAAAGAGGCCGGTGCGGAAGGTATCCTGATCGCGCCGATCGAAAAAATGATCCTGTAAGGAGGTATTGTTGATGACCATGGAAACGATTTTCTACCCTGAAGAATCCCGCTGGGAGGAGTTGTGCGCACGTCCCAGAACGGATACTTCCGCCCTGGAAGCCGTGTGCTGGGAGATATTCGACCAGGTGCGCACGGAGGGCGACGCGGCCCTGCGCCGCTACACCGAGCGTTTCGACCGGGTGAAGGTGTCGGACTTGGCGGTCTCCGCCGAGGAATTCGACCGAGCCGGGGAACTTGTCCCCCCGTCGCTCCAGCAGGCCATCCGCACGGCGCGGGAAAATATCGAGGGTTTCCACCTGCGTGAGGTCCCCCGGTCGCTGCGTTGGAAAAGTTCCCAGGGGGTGGTGTGCCGCCAACAGGCGCGTCCGATCCGCCGCGTGGGGATCTACGTGCCGGGTGGGAGCGCTCCGCTCTTTTCCACGGTGCTCATGCTGGCAGTGCCGGCCGCGATCGCCGGCTGCCCCGAGGTGGTGATGTGCACCCCTCCCGGCAAGGACGGCCGGGTGAATCCTGCGGTGCTGTGGACGGCGCGCCTGTGCGGGGTCGAGAAGGTATTCCGCGTGGGAGGTATCCAGGCCATCGCCGGGATGACCTTCGGCACGGAAAGCATTCCGGCGGTGAACAAACTGTTCGGTCCGGGCAACGGATACGTGATGGCAGCCAAACAACTGGCGCAGCGTTTCGGGGTGGCCATCGACATGCCGGCCGGGCCTTCCGAGGTGCTGGTGGTGGCCGACGGCGGGGCGCGGGCCGATTTCGTGGCGGCCGACCTGCTTTCCCAGGCCGAGCACGGTCCGGACAGCCAGGTGGTGCTGCTGACCGACCGGAAGGATTTCCCCGCGCGGGTGCAGGTCGAACTGGAGCGTCAGTTGGCTGAGTTACCTCGCAGGGACATAGCTGAAAAGGCCTTGTCGCATTCCCGAATCATCGTCCTGGAGAGCATCGAACGGTGCCTGGAGTTTTCCAACGCCTATGCTCCCGAACACTTGATCCTGAGCGTGCGGCAGAGCGAGAAATACGCCCGGGCGGTAGAGAATGCCGGTTCGGTCTTTCTGGGCAACTATTCGCCGGAGAGTGCCGGGGACTATGCTTCGGGTACCAACCACACCTTGCCCACCAGTGCTTATGCCCGCGCGTACAGCGGGGTGAACGTCGATGCGTTCGTCAAGAAGATCACCTTCCAGAAAGTAACTCCGTCGGCTTTGCAGGCTTTGGGACCGGTCATCCAGGCGATGGCGCAGGCCGAGCAGCTCGATGCGCACAGCCGGGCGGTAACGATACGACTAAATGCGTTGAAGAAATGAGTTTCCCTCTCGAACACCTGGTGCGCCCCAATATCCGGGCGCTGGAGCCGTACTCCTGTGCGCGCGACGAATACGACGGGGACCAGGCCCTGTTCCTCGATGCCAATGAAAATCCGTTTGATACCGGCCTGAACCGCTATCCCGACCCGCACCAGCGCGCGCTCAAGAAAGCGCTTTCCGCCCTTAAGGGCGTGCCGGTGGAGCGGATGGTGCTGGGCAACGGCAGCGACGAGATCATCGACATCGTCATCCGGAGCCTTTGCCGGCCGGGGCAGGACAACATCGTGGTTTTCTCCCCGGGGTATTCCATGTACGAGGTGGCGGCGCATATCAACGAGGTGGAGGTGCGGCGGTTGGACCTCACGCCCGATTTCCAGCCCGACTGGAAGGGGGCCGAGGCCGTTTCGGATGCCTGCACCAAGGCGGTGTTCGTGGTCAGTCCCAACAATCCGGTGGGTACGCCCGTTCCGCTGGCGGACATCGAAGCGTTTTGCGCCCGTTTTCCGGCTTTCGTGGTGGTGGATGAGGCGTATGTCGATTTTTCAACCGAACCTTCGGCGGTGGGTTTGCTGGAGAAATATCCCAATCTGATCATTCTGCAGACCCTTTCCAAGTCGTGGGGAATGGCGTCCCTGCGCCTGGGAATGTGTTTTTCGCACGAGTACCTGGCCGGGGTGTTCTCCAAGGTCAAGGCGCCGTACAACGTGGGCGGGCTCACCCAGCGCACGGCACTCGAAACACTCTCCGACCTGTCGGGCTACCGGGAAAAGATGGAAGCGATAAAAGCCCAGCGGGACCGTTTGGAGGCGATGTTGCGCGCCTGCCCCTGGTTCGAGCGCGTGTGGCCTTCGCAGGCCAATTTCGTGCTGGCTTCCAGTCCGTATTTCCGTCCGTTGTACCGTTACCTGACCGAGCACAAGGTGGTGGTGCGCGTGCGCGACATTCCGCCGCGGATCCCCTGCGCGCTGCGGATCACGGTGGGCACGCCCGAACAAAACGACCGCTTGGAGCAGTTGCTCGCCGATTTCCGCCCGGAGGACTGAAAGGCGCGGACGGGAGGACCCGGAGGAACTTGCCGGCAAAAGAGAAAAAACGAAAACAGATACGATGGAAAAGAAGAAAATCCTTTTTATCGACCGCGACGGGACGTTGATCCGTGAGCCGGAGGACGAGCAGGTGGACGACCTGTCCAAACTGTCGTTCGTCCCGGGAGCCATCGGTGCGCTTTCCCGCATCGTGTCCGAGACGGATTATCGTCTGGTGATGGTAACCAACCAGGACGGGTTGGGTACCGAGGCGTTTCCGGAAGAAACCTTCTGGCCGGCGCACCGCCTGATGATGGACACGTTCGAAGGCGAGGGGGTGCGGTTCGACCAGGTGCTCGTCGACCGGAGTTTCCCGCAGGACGGTTCGCCCGGCCGAAAGCCCCGCACGGGCATGGTGGAGCGCTACATGAACGAATACCTGGACACCGAGAACAGTTACGTGATCGGCGACCGCCGCAGCGACATGGAGTTGGCGGCCAATATGGGTCTTCGGGGGTTCTTCCTCGGTCAGGCGCAGCAGGTGGCCGATCTGCCGCAGGCCGAGGCGGTGGAGGGTTGGCAGCAGATCGCCCGGGCGGTGATCCGCGGCGCGCGGCGCGCCGAGGTGCACCGCAAGACGTCGGAAACCGACGTGTTCGTCCGTTTGGACCTCAACGGGAGCGGGCAGGAGCGGATCGACACCGGCATCGGCTTTTTCGACCACATGCTCCAGCAGATCGCCCGCCACGGCGGGGTGGATCTCACGGTCGAGGTCAAGGGAGACCTCCATGTGGACGAGCACCATACGATCGAGGATACGGGCATCGTGCTGGGCGAGTGTTTCGCCCGGGCGTTGGGAAGCAAGAAAGGCATCGAGCGTTACGGTTTCGCCTTGCCGATGGACGAGGCGCGGGCCGAGGTTCTGCTGGATTTCGGCGGCCGGTACGCCTTGCAGTGGGATGTCCCGCTCTCGCGGGAGTATGTGGGCGATTTCCCCACGGAGATGACCCGGCATTTCTTCGATTCCTTCGCGCAGGCGGCGCGGGCCAACCTGCACGTGAAGGCTTCGGGCGAGAATACCCACCATGTGATCGAGGGGGTGTTCAAGGCCTTTGCCCGCGCAGTGAAAATGGCCGTAAACCGTACCGCAGGACAGGGAATCCCCTCGTCCAAAGGGGTGATCTGAAAAAACGGGAAAGGATGGAAGTAGCGATTATCGATTACGGAGCGGGCAATGTCTTTTCGGTGGCCACGGCACTTGAGCGCCTCGGTGCGCGGGTGTGCATCACCCGGGAGGAAAAGGCGATCCGCCGGGCCGACCGGGTGATCTTCCCCGGGGTGGGACAAGCCGAGGCCGCGATGCTCCGCCTGGCTGAAACGGGGCTCGAGGAGGTGATCCCGACGCTCGGGCAGCCGGTTCTGGGGATCTGTCTGGGCATGCAGCTGATGTGCCGCCACAGCGAGGAAGGCCAGGTGGACGGGTTGGGCATCTTCCCGCTGGAGGTGCGGAGGTTCCCCGCCGGGATGAAAGTCCCGCACATGGGATGGAATACGCTCTCGGAGCTTCGAGGCCCCCTTTTCGAGGGGCTGCCCGAGGAGGCGTGGATGTATTTCGTCCATTCGTACTACGTGCCCGAAAACGACCGGGCGGCGGCTTGCACCTGCTACGGGTTGCGTTTTGCGGCAGCACTGGAGCATGAAAACTTTTTCGGCTGCCAGTTCCATCCCGAAAAGTCCTCGGTGGGGGGACGGCGGGTGCTGGAGAATTTCTTATCGAAGAACATCGAAAAATACAGGAGCGAGCAATGACGATCATTCCGGCTATCGACATCATCGACGGGCGTTGCGTCCGTCTGACGCAAGGGGATTACTCGGCGTGCAAGGTCTATGGCGACGATCCGGTGGAGATAGCCCGCGGGTATGGCCGGGCCGGCTTCACCCGCCTGCACGTGGTGGACTTGGACGGTGCCCGGGCCGGCCGTTCGGTCAATCTTGCGGTCTTGCAGCGCATCTGCCGGGAGACGACCCTGGCGGTGGATTTCGGCGGAGGCATCCACACGGATGGCGACATCGAGCAGGTGTTTGCCGCCGGAGCAGCGATGGCCTGCGTGGGCAGCCTGGCGGTAACCGACGTGCCGCGGGTGCGCGGGTGGTTGCAGCGCTACGGGGGCGACAGGATCGTCCTGGGAGCGGATGTCAAGGGCGAACGGGTGTGCATCCACGGGTGGAAAACGGTAACCGATACTACGGTTTACCAGCTGGCGGAGCAGTACGCTCCTTTTTTGAAATACCTGATGTGTACCGATATAGCGTGCGACGGGATGCTGGGCGGACCTTCGACGGGGCTGTACCGACAGATCCTCGAGCGCCTTCCGCAGGTGCACCTGATCGCCTCCGGGGGAGTGGGTTCCACGGACGATCTGGACCAGTTGCAACGCTCGGGCGTGCCTTCGGTGATCGTCGGGAAAGCCATTTACGAGGGGCGGATCGCCCTGGATGTATTGGCGCGTTACCAAACGCGGGCGGAAGCCTCCGGGGAAGTGTCTTGCAAAAACGGGAAATAAAGCGATGCTGGCAAAAAGGATCATACCCTGTCTGGATGTCAAGGACGGGCGCACGGTAAAGGGAACGAATTTCGTCGGGCTGCGCGATGCGGGCGATATTGTGGAACTGGCTTCGCGTTACAGTACCGAAGGTGCGGACGAACTGGTGTTTCTGGACATTACGGCCAGTGCCGACCGCCGCGGGACGATGACCCGTTGGGTGGAAAGCGTGGCGCGGGCCATCGACATCCCGTTTACGGTGGGCGGGGGCATCTCCAGCGAAAAGGATGTGGAGGCGCTGCTGGCCCGTGGAGCGGACAAGGTGTCGATCAACTCTTCGGCGGTGTCCGATCCGGGGCTTATCGACCTCCTGGCCCGCCGGTTCGGCAGCCAATGCGTGGTGGTGGCCATCGACGCCCATTGCGTGGACGGCCGGTGGGCGGTCTACGTCAAGGGAGGGCGCGAGCGCACGCCGTTGGAGCTCTTCTCCTGGGCGCGGGAGGCCGAGCAGCGCGGGGCGGGCGAGATCCTGTTTACCTCGATGGATCACGACGGGACCCATGCGGGGTTCGCTTGTCAGGCGACGGCGCAGCTTTCCCGGCAGCTCTCCATCCCGGTCATCGCTTCGGGCGGGGCAGGCTCGCTGGAGACGTTCTACGATGCTTTCGACAAGGGGTGTGCCGATGCGGCTTTGGCGGCCGGGGTATTCCATTTCGGGCAGCTGACCATCGGGCAGGTGAAACGGTATCTGTCCTCGCGGGGCATTCCGGTGCGCTTGTGACGGGAGGATGAGGTCGGCTTCTGCCGGACAGGAGAGAGTTGGAGGGCAGGTGTGCAATAAAAGAGCCGTCAGACGCAAAAAGAAAGAGAGAGGGGTTAAACCAAAAATACGGAAAGAAAGAAACGATACATAAAAAGACAGACGAAATGAAAGTAAGTGCGGACATCGAAAAGTTGAAGTACGATGCCAGGGGGCTCATCCCGGCGATCGTACAGGATGCTGCCACGCGGGTGGTGCTCATGCAGGGATACATGAATGCCGAGTCGCTGCAGAAAACGCTCGAAACGGGCAAGGCTTGTTTTTTCAGCCGCTCGCGGGGACGGTTGTGGACCAAGGGTGAGGAAAGCGGGCATTTCCTGCTGGTGGAGGACATCCTCTCGGACTGCGACCGGGACAGCCTGCTGGTCAAGGCGACTCCCGTAGGCCCTACCTGCCACACGGGCAGCGATACGTGCTGGGGCGAGGAGAATACTCCGGCCGATTTTCTGTTTTACCTTCAAGACTTCCTTTACCGCCGCAAGGACGACGATCCCAAGGAGTCCTACACCGCGCGCCTGATCGCCCGGGGCATCAACAAGGTGGCCCAGAAGGTAGGCGAGGAGGCGGTCGAAGTGGTCATCGAGGCCAAGGACGACAACCGCGACCTGTTCCTGAACGAATGCGCCGACCTGATGTACCATTACATCGTCCTGCTGGTGGCCAAGGGGCATACCTTGCAGGAGGTGATCGAGGTGCTCAAGGAGCGTCATCACGCCAAGTAGCGGCAGGCGGCGGCACAGAGGCTGCTTCCCGGGCGCATTTTCCCTCGGCAAAAGGGGCGGCAGGGGCTTTGTCGGGCCTTTTTTCCCGCAGGAGGAAATGCGAGGATGAAAAAAAATGAAAAAATTCTTTGAACAGTTCGGAATAATTCTCATATTTGCCCGCAAGAAACAAAGCAAATGAACCATAGCATTGCAAATATGATTTGGTGGTGGCGCATACCGACGGAAAGACGGTGTGGCGCTCAGGCTTTGCGGATATAGGACGGAAAGAGAAACGACGTAAATATATCAACGGGCTATCGGACACACCGATAGCCCGTTTTTTTATGCGGAAAAATCAAGGAAAAAACCAACGAAAAACATAAGGGAAAAAAAGATGAAAAAGTACGATGTAACTCTCGAGGGATATTACGGACGTTTCGGGGGAGCGTTTATCCCGGAAGTGCTTTACACCAATGTGGAAAACCTCCGCCGGGCCTACCTGCGGGAGATGGCCGACCCGGGGTTCCAGCAGGAATTCGAATCGCTCTTGCGGGACTATGTAGGCCGTCCTTCGCCCCTGTACCTGGCCAAGCGTTTGTCCGAGCGTTATGGGGCGAAGATCTACCTCAAGCGCGAAGACCTCAACCACACCGGCGCGCACAAGATCAACAACACCATCGGACAGATCCTGCTGGCCCGCCGGATGGGCAAGACCCGTATCATCGCCGAGACGGGTGCCGGGCAGCACGGCGTGGCGGCGGCTACCGTCTGCGCGCTGATGGACATGGAATGCGTGGTGTACATGGGCGCGACGGACATCGCCCGGCAGAGGCCCAATGTCGAAAAGATGGAAATGCTCGGGGCCAAGGTCGTTTCGGTGGAGAGCGGCAACAAGACGCTCAAGGATGCCACCAACGAGGCCATCCGCGACTGGTGCTGCAATCCTCGGGATACGTATTACATCATCGGTTCGACGGTCGGCCCGCATCCCTACCCCGACATGGTGGCGCGTTTCCAGTCGGTCATCTCCCAGGAGATACGCCGGCAGTTGTCCGAGAAGGAAGGCCGGGAGGAGCCCGACTATGTCATCGCCTGCGTAGGCGGTGGGAGCAATGCGGCGGGAGCTTTCTACCATTTCATCAACAGTCCTTCGGTGCGCCTGATCGCGGTGGAAGCCGGCGGGGAGGGGGTAGACAGCGGACGTTCCGCGGCGACGATCCGCCTGGGACGCGAAGGGATCATCCACGGGGCGCGCACGCTGGTGATGCAGACCGAAGATGGGCAGATCCTGGAGCCGTATTCGATCTCTGCTGGGCTGGACTACCCGGGGATAGGCCCCCTGCATGCTTACCTGGCCGAAGAAGGGCGCGAGGAGGTCGTAGCCATCGACGACGACCAGGCTCTCGAGGCGGCCTATCGCCTTACCCGTACCGAGGGGATCATTCCGGCGCTGGAGTCGGCCCATGCGCTGGCGGTGCTGGAGCAGATGCATTTCGCCCCGACGGACATCGTGGTGGTCAATGTCTCGGGACGCGGGGACAAGGACATGGAGACCTACATCCGGGAGCGCCGCCGTTTGGAAAACAAATAAGTAAAGGGAGCAAAGAAAAGATGAAGACCATGAAAGAATACGCATTCCAGACCCGTTATCGGGCTCTCCCGGCCGACCTTCAGACCCCGGTGGGCATTTACCTGAAGGTGCGCGACCTGTATCCCCAGTCGGTGTTGCTGGAGAGTTCGGACTACCACACCACCCAAAACAGTTTTTCGTTCATCGGGGTGGAGCCCATCGCTTCGTTTGCCCTCTCGGGAGGGCACATCCTGTGCACGTATCCCGACGGTACGCGCGAGGTCCGTCCGGTGGAGGACGATACGGACGTCCCGGCCGAATTGTCCGCCTACATCCGCCGGTTCTCGGCGCAGGACAATCCGACGGGCATCAACGGTTTTTTCGGTTACACGGCTTACGATGCGGTGCGGTATTTTGAGAAGGTGAAGATCCGCCCGGCGGAAGGGGACTTCGCCCATCTTCCGGACATCGTGCAGGTGCTGTTCCGCTTTGTGATCGTGGTGAACCATTTCAAGAATACGCTCACCATCGTGGAAAACCTCCTGCCTTCCCAGACTTCCCGCATGGACGAACTGAAAGCCGTGCTGGACAACCAAAACGTGGCTCAGTATCCGTTTCATGCCGCCGGTGCGGTCGAATCCAGCGTGAGCGACGAGCAATACATGGAGATGGTGCGTCGGGGCATCCGACACACCCTGCGGGGCGACGTCTTCCAGATCGTACCTTCGCGGCGTTTCAGCCGGGCGTTTTGCGGGGACGAATTCAATGTGTACCGCGCCCTGCGCAGCATCAACCCTTCGCCCTATCTGTTTTACTTCGATTTCGGCTCGATGCGCATCTTCGGTTCTTCGCCCGAGACGCACCTGCGGGTATCCGGCGATCGGGCGTACATCGACCCGATTGCGGGTACGTTCCGCCGCACGGGCAACGACGAAGCCGACCGCGCGCTGGCCGACCGTCTGCTGAGCGACGAAAAGGAAAATGCCGAGCACGTGATGCTGGTCGATCTGGCGCGAAACGACCTGGGACGCAACTGTACCGATGTGCGTGTGGAGTTTTTCCGCCAGGTGCAGTTCTATTCGCACGTGATCCACCTGGTGTCCCGCGTGTCGGCGCACGTGCCGGAAGGGACGGACCCGATCCGCCTGCTGGCCGATACGTTTCCCGCCGGGACGCTCAGCGGAGCGCCGAAGGTGCGGGCCGTCCAGTTGATCGACCAGATGGAACCCCATCCGCGTGGCCTCTACGGAGGGTGCATCGGGTACATCGGTCTGGACGGGTCGCTCAACCAGGCCATTACCATCCGGAGTTTCCTCTCCCTCGGCCAGCGCTTGTATTGCCAGGGGGGAGCCGGGATCGTGGCGCATTCGGATCCCCGCAGCGAGCTTTCCGAGGTCAACAACAAACTCGGCGCGCTGATGGCAGCTGTCGATCGCGCCGAAGAATATGCCAAATGATAAAACGAGACAACAACGATGGAAAAGATACTGATCCTGGACAATTACGATTCGTTTACCTACAACATCGCCTCGCTGGTGCGTTCCTTGGGCTACCCGGTCGAGGTGCGGCGCAACGACGAGATCGCGCCCGAACAGGCCGGGGAATATCCCCGGGTCATCGTCTCTCCCGGTCCGGGCTTGCCGTGCGAATCGGGCATCCTTCCCGAATATTTGGCTCGCTATGCCCACTGCAGGAGCATCCTGGGGATTTGCCTGGGCGAGCAGGCCATCGGGGAACGTTTCGGAGCGCGGCTGCGCAATCTGGAGAATGTCTATCACGGCGTGGCCACCCCGGTGCGGGTGGTGGCTCCCGACCCGATCTTCGAGGGATTGGGCGGGGAGTTCCAGGCCGGGCGTTACCACTCGTGGGTGGTGGACGAAGAAGGGTTCCCTGCGGAACTGGAGATAACGGCGCGCGATCCGCTGGGTCAGGTGATGGCTTTGCGGCACCGCCGGTACGACGTGCGGGGCGTACAGTTCCATCCGGAGAGCGTACTGACCCCCAAGGGGGCGCTCATCCTGAAAAACTGGCTTGAGAAATACCCGGAAGGGAAATAGAAGGAAAAGCGGACGGGCAAGCAAACAGACAAGCAGAAGAACCCAACAGAAAATCAGACAAGTCCATGAAAGAAATACTTTACCAGATGTTCGACCACCGCAATCTCACCCGGGCGCAGGCACGGGAGGTATTGCTCAATATTTCCGACGGGAAGTACAACGACTGCCAGCTCTCGGCCTTCATGACCGTGTTCCTGATGCGCAGCATCACCACCGAGGAACTCTCCGGGTTTCGGGACGCCCTTCTGGAACGCCGCGTGGCGGTCGACCTGGATGCTTCGCAGGCCATCGACATCGTCGGCACGGGCGGCGACGGGAAAAATACGTTCAACATATCGACTGCGACGTGTTTCGTGGTGGCCGGGGCCGGATACCGCGTGATCAAGCACGGGAACTACGGAGCCAGTTCGGTCAGCGGGGCTTCCAATGTCCTCGAAGCGCACGGAGTGCGTTTTACCGACGACATCGACCGTCTGCGCCGCAGTTTCGACCGGAGCGGGGTGTGCTATCTCCACGCGCCGTTTTTCAGCCCGGCGCTCAAGAGCGTGGGCGGCGTGCGGCGGGCGCTGGGCGTGCGGACGTTTTTCAACATGCTGGGACCGCTGGTCAATCCGGTGATGCCCCGCCATCAGTTGCTCGGGGTGTACAACCTCAAGCTGCTCCGCCTGTACCACTACATCTGCCAGCAGAACGGCATCGACTGCACGATCGTCCATTCGCTGGACGGCTACGACGAAGTGTCGCTCACCTCGGATGTAAAGGTCGCTTCGCCGCAGGGGGAAAGCGTCTATACGCCGGGCGAGTTGGGATTTTCCATGCACGACCCTTCCGAGCTGTGGGGGGGCGAGACGGTCGAACAGGCTGCCCGTATTTTCGACGCAGTGCTCGAAGGCACGGCGAGTCCCGGGCAGAGCGATTGCGTGCAGGCCAATGCGGCCTTTGCCATCCGTACGCTCGATCCGGCTCTCTCGTGGGAGGAGGCGCGGGCCAAGGCGCGGGAATCCCTTGAAAGCGGGCGGGCGGCGGAGTGTTTCCGTTGCTTTGTGGAACTGAATCGTTGAACGAAAAAACACAGAAAGAGATGGAAGATATACTCAAGCGGATCGTGGAGGAAAAACGGCGCGAGGTGGCCGTAGAGAAAAAGACGGTGCCGGTAGAGCGGCTGCGGGAGAGCCTGTACTATGCCCGCGAACGCGTTTCGATGGCGCGCTCCCTGGCAGGGAGCCGTCCGGTGGGGATCATTGCCGAGTTCAAGCGGCGTTCGCCCTCCAAGGGATACATCCGTCAGGGAGCCGATGCGGCCCGTACAGTAGCCGAGTATGCGGCGGCGGGCGCGGCGGCTTGCTCGGTGCTCACCGACCGGATGTTCTTTTCCGGCGGGGCGGGCGATTTGGCGGCGGCGCGCAAGGCGACGGACCTGCCGCTGTTGCGCAAGGACTTTACGGTCGACGGGTACCAGCTGCATCAGGCTGCTTCGTGGGGAGCCGATGCGGTGCTGCTCATCGCGGCGGTCCTCTCCCCGCAGCAATGCCGGGAGTTGGCTTGTCAGGCGCATGAGTTGGGTTTGGAGGTACTCTTGGAGGTACATGGTCCGCAGGAACTGACCCACTTGTGCCCCGAGGTGGACATGGTGGGGGTGAACAACCGCGACCTGCGCACCTTCCGCACCGACATCCGCGCGTCCCTGCAACTCGCCGGGGAGCTGCCTGCGGACAAGGTGCGCGTGTCGGAGAGCGGGATCGACTCCCCTCAAGCGGTGTCCGAGTTGAAAAAGGCCGGATACGCCGGATTCTTGATCGGCGAACGTTTCATGCGGGAAGACCGCCCGGGAGAAGCCTTGCAGGATTTTTTGCGCCATGTGGATTAAAGTCTGCGGATTGAAAGACCCGGAAAACATCCGGGAGGTGGCGGCGCTGGAGCCGCAGGCGCTGGGGTTTATCTTTTCCCCGGCCTCTCCCCGCTATGCCGGCGAGTTGCCTCCGCAGGTGGTACGGAATCTGCCGCCGGGGACGCGCCGCGTCGGGGTGTTCGTCGATGCGCCATGCGAGGAGGTGTTCGAGACCGCCCGGCGGTATGCCCTGGATACGGTGCAGCTCCACGGGGAGGAATCCCCCGCGGTATGTGCTGCGTTGCGCGGGGCGGGCCTGCGGGTGATCAAGGCCTGCGGGGTGGCGGCGCGGGAGGATTTGTCGGCTGCGGCGGCCTACCGGGAGGTGTGCGATGCTTTGTTGTTCGATACGAAAAGCCCTTTGCGGGGCGGGACGGGGCAGCGCTTCGATTGGGAGATCCTCGCGGAATACCAGGGGACGTTGCCTTTCCTGCTCGCCGGAGGGATCGGTCCGGGGGATGCTCCCCGGCTGGCTCGGGTGGCGGGACATCCGGCGTGCCTGGGGGTAGACCTGAACAGCCGTTTCGAGACGGCTCCGGGAATAAAGGACGTGGCGGCGCTGCGCGAATTCATGGCGGTGCTGCGGGAAAAGGCGGGAGATCGGCCGGCTTTCCGGGAGGAAGAAAAGCCGGAATAGACAGGACAGGAAAAACCAAGAAAGAACGATAAAAAATACCAAGACGATGAACAGACTGGAAAAACTATTTGAAAACAAGGGAAAGGACATCCTTTCGGTGTATTTTACCGCCGGTTTCCCTCATCGGGACGATACGGTGGAGATCATCCGCGCACTGGCCGATTCGGGCGTGGACATGATCGAGGTGGGCGTACCGTTTTCCGATCCGATGGCCGACGGGAAGACGATCCAGGGCAGCAGCACGGTGGCCCTGCGCAACGGGATGACCCTCGGCTTGTTGCTCGATCAGGTGGAACAGGCGCGCAGCCGGTGCGACATCCCGCTGGTGCTGATGGGCTATCTGAACCCGATGATGCAGTACGGGATCGAGCGCTTGTTCCAACGCTGCAAGCAGGTGGGGATCGATGCGCTGATCGTTCCCGACCTTCCCTTCGGAGAGTACATGGAGCATTACAAGCCTTTGTGCGACCGGTACGGTTTGCCCCTGATCATGCTCATCACCCCGGAGACATCCCCCGAGCGGATCCGGCAGATCGACCGGCACTGCGGAGGGTTTATCTACATAGTCTCTGCGGCGGCCACTACGGGTACGCGCGAGGATTTCTCGCCGGAGCAGCTCGACTATTTCCGCCGGATCGATGCGATGGGGTTGGACAACCATCGTTTGATCGGTTTCGGGATTTCCAACCCGCAGACTTTCCGGGCGGCGTGCCGTTACAGCAGCGGGGCGATCATCGGCAGCCGGTTTATCCAGGCTCTGGAGCGAAACCCGACTCCCGAGGCGGCGGTACACGATCTCCTGCACACGATAGGCAGGGAGTGAGAAAAAAAGGGGGGGCAAATATTTTGTTCCGGGGAGGTTCATCCTAAAAAAGGATTTCCTACATTTGTAAAGAACCCCGGGTGTGTCCGGGAGGTGTCCCACCTAAAACCTAATGATGATGAAAGCACAGAGTTTGTTCGCATTTTTGGCCGGCGCGGCAGTAGGCGCAGCGGTGGCCTTGCTGGTCGCTCCCGATTCGGGGGTAAACACGCGCAAGAAGATTGCCCGCACGATCCGTCAGGAAAAGGAAAAAGCCCTCGAACGCGTGGGGGAATGCCTGGAGGAAACGGCGCATCAAGTCAGTCGGAAGGCCGCCAAATCCGCCAAAGAATAACCGATGGACGGATATAGAACTTCTGAAGACGCCCGCACGGACTCCACCTGGGGCGAGCGGACGCTGGCAGACCTGAAAGACTACGCCGGGTGCCGAGCCGACAGCGCGCGTCTGGCGCTGATCGACAACCTGGCCCGGCTGTTCAACACGCTTTTTGCCGTTGCGGTGCTCATCATCCTGGTGGGGATCGCTACGGTATTTTTGGCGATGGCCCTTACCTGGGCCTTGGCTTTGTGGATCGGTTCGCTGCTCTATGCGCTGCTGATCATCGGCGGGGTGTTCCTGCTGGCAGCTTGGGCGGTGTATCTGCGCCGGGACCGGCTCATCGTGGACCGGGCGGTGCGGATGCTGGGGCGGATGGTGCACGATGCGACGAGGGTGAAATATTCGACGGAGGGAAAGCGCGATGGAGAGGATTGACTACCGGCAGTTGAAAACCCTGTCCGACGTGAAGGCGGCGCGGGCTCGTGTGGATGCGCAGCTGGAGCGCGCGGAGGGTCGTTTGAAGGAGGATTACCGCCAGGCAGCCCGCTTGTTCGACTTCGACTATCTGGTCGAAGCGGCCTCGGCCAAGGTAGCTTCGTTTTGCGGAGTGATCGAGGCTGCGGTATCGGGTTTCCGGATGGTGAGCCAGTGGATCGGGCGTCTTCGCTCGCCCCGGCAAAAGGGACCTCCGCAGGAAGAGGGAACAACGGACGAATAAAAAAACATGAAAATCCCGCCGAAGCGAATGTTCGGCGGGATTTTTTTTCGCGGCGGCGGGTCTTTCTATGCGGTTTTCCCTCGGGCGGCGCTTTGGAGGAAAAAAAGTCAGGCGGGCAAAAGCCCGCCTGAGAGTGTCAAAGATCAGTCGTACCAGTTCTTGAAACTGCGCAACAGGTTTTGCTCCCCGTCGAAAACCAGCGTGAGGGTGGGATAGTCCGAAACACAGACCAGGACCATGAAATCATCCTCGTCCATCGGAGCGGGAGAGTCTTTTCCGCCTTTTCGGAGTGCCTTTTGATAGTCCTTTCGGATCAGTTCCCGTTGTA